>PCXM01000029.1:0-147 GCA_002771075.1 Candidatus Zambryskibacteria bacterium CG10_big_fil_rev_8_21_14_0_10_34_34 | reverse complement strand
CCCACGACGCTGAAGCTTCACGGGATAAACCTATAATTTGCTTAGCGCCAATGGCTGATGTCACAGATGTGCCTTTTCGGCATATCATTGCTAAGTATTCTAAGAGGTCAGAATTGCAAAATATGTCTTTCTCACTTAGCACGGATA
>PCXM01000038.1:6341-6618 GCA_002771075.1 Candidatus Zambryskibacteria bacterium CG10_big_fil_rev_8_21_14_0_10_34_34 | reverse complement strand
AGATGAAAGTGGTACATGGACAGCCATTTGGTCGCCATCAAAGTCTGCATTAAAAGCATTACAGACTAACGGATGCACTTGAATAGCATTACCTTCAATCAAGATTGGTTTGAAAGCTTGAATACCAAGTCGGTGCAGAGTTGGAGCTCTGTTTAGAAGGACATATTTGTCTTTGATTACCTCTTCTAAGATAGCCCAAACTTCAGGTATTTTATCTTCAATTAATCTACTAGCACCACGGATATTGTAAGCCAATTCTTGTTTCAAAAGATTTGAT
>PCXM01000038.1:3636-6295 GCA_002771075.1 Candidatus Zambryskibacteria bacterium CG10_big_fil_rev_8_21_14_0_10_34_34 | reverse complement strand
CTGAATAATCAACACGTTTACCTAAGAGATTTTGACGGAAGAGACCTTTTTTACTTCCTAAATTATCTGCTAAAGATTTCAATTCTCTAGATTTATTAGCTCGAGAAGTAGCTTGATTGCCACTGTTGTGTCTAATTGAATTATCTATAAGAGCATCTACTGCTTCTTGCAGAATTCTTTTTTCGTTTCTCAAGATGACATCGGGGGCACTGATTTCCTTTAGTTTTTTGAGTCTATTATTTCTATTTATAACTCTTCTATATAAATCATTAACATCTGAAGTGGCATATCTACCCCCATCAAGAGGAACCATTGGTCGCATAGCTGGAGGGATAACTGGGATGTTAGTTAGAAACATCCACTCCGGTCTAGTGTTTGAACTAATCATTGATTGAATAATAGACAATCTTTTGGCGATTTTAACTGATTCAACAGATTTTGATTTTTCAAGTTCTTCTTTGGTTTTATCTCGTAATTTTTCTAAATCTATAGATCTAAATATATTGTAAATAGCTTCAGCTCCTATTTCTGCTTCAAAGAATGTTCCATATTTAATGGAGTAGTTATGATAAGCCACTTCATCAATTACCTTACCTTCTATAATATCTTCAATTTCCCTCTTTCTTAACAGTAGTTTTTCTTTTAATTTAGCTTTTTCTGTATCATCTGATAAACTTTTTACTCTTGATTTGAATTCTATATCTAAATCTTTAAGTATTGATTGTTTATCTTCAGCTGAAACTTTAGTAATAATATAGCCGGCGAAATAGATTACTTTTTCTACATCTGAAGAAGTAGTTCCAAGAAGTAGAGCAATGCGTGAAGGCATACTCTTTAAAAACCAGATATGAGAAACAGGAGCAGATAGTGCTATGTGTCCCATCCTTTCTCTTCTAACTATTGAACGAGTTATTTCAACACCACACTTTTCACAAACAATACCTCTATATCTGATACCTTTATATTTTCCACAATAACATTCATAATCTTTATCTGGTCCAAATATTTTTTCATCAAATAGACCATTGCGCTCGCTTCTTTGAGTACGATAGTTTATAGTTTCTGGTTTAGTAACTTCTCCGTGTGACCAACTTTGAATTGATTCTGGTGAAGCAAGCGAAAGTTTTATTAAGTCAAAATCATTTGTTTGTTTTTGGTTTTTATTTATTATCATTTTGATTAATTATTAGTTTCGTCTGCTTCTAATTTTTTGTCACTACTTTTTAAAAGTTCCACATTTAATGCCAACCCTCTTAAGTTGTTGATAAGAACATTGAAAGCTTCAGGTAAATTTCCTCCCACTATTCTTTCTCCTTTTACAATTGCATCAAAAGCCGCGCTTCTTCCTAAGATGTCATCTGATTTTATGGTAAGCATTTCTCTCAATGTATAAGCTACCCCATGTCCCAAAAGCGCCCAGACTTCCATTTCTCCAAATCTTTGACCTCCTCCTTGGGCTCTACCGCCGAGAGGTTGTTGAGTAATAAGAGAGTAAGGCCCAATAGATCTCATATGTATTTTATCTTCTACCATATGGTCAAGTTTGAAGATATACATATAACCAACAGATGTTTCTTGTTTAAAGGCCTCTCCTGTTCTACCATCATAAAGTTGCATTTTGCCACTCTCGTTCCAACCGGCTTTCTTTAATTCTTCTTTGATTTCTACATCAGTAGCGCCTGCAAATTGAGGGACTATCGCTTGATAGTTTAATGTTTTGGCAGCTAATCCCAGATGAATTTCTAGTATTTGACCTAGATTCATACGTGAAGGGACTCCAAGTGGTGTTAAAATCATATCAATTGGAGTGCCGTCAGCAGTGTAAGGCATATCTTCAATTGGTAATATTTTTGAAATAACACCTTTATTTCCATGACGACCAGCTAATTTATCTCCAACTGATACGTTTCTTATTTGAGCAATTTCTATATGAATTCTTTTTATAATTCCTGATTGAAGTTTATCTCCTTGTTCTCTAGAAAAAATTTGGACATTGATGACTCTGCCTTTTTTGCCACCCTCAACTCTCTTTGAAGTATCTTTGACATCTCTCGCTTTTTCTCCAAAAAGAGAACGAAGTAATCTTTCTTCTGGAGTGAGTTGACTTTCCCCTTTTGGTGTAATTTTACCAACTAAAATATCACCAGGATTTACTTCGGCTCCTATTCTAATAATGCCGTCTTCAGCCAAATTTTTCAGTTTGATTTCTCCAACATTTGGAATGTCGCAAGTGGTTATTTCTGGTCCCAATTTGGTATCACGGACGTTTACTACAACTTCATCTATATGGATAGTGGTAAATTTATTCTCTTTTATTAATCTTTCTGAAAGTATAATAGCATCTTCATAATTTGATCCAGACCAAGAAAGAAAAGCAATCAAAATATTTTGACCCAATGCCATTTCTCCTTGAACGGAAGTTAAAGTGTCGGCTAAAATATCTCCTTTTTTAACAATATCTCCTATATTAACAATAGGTCTTTGATGGAAACAAGTAGAATTATTTGTTTTAGAAAAGTTTATGAGTTTGTATGAGGTTTTAATTTTTTTTGCATCTATTGTTTCTATGCTATTACCATCAACTTTGGTGACTGTGCCATTTTCACTAGCAATAACTAGTCTTCCAGTGTCTCTCATAGCGATACCTTCAATACCAGTG
>PCXM01000038.1:0-3628 GCA_002771075.1 Candidatus Zambryskibacteria bacterium CG10_big_fil_rev_8_21_14_0_10_34_34 | reverse complement strand
TCTGGTTCTACACAAGGAGTTGCTTGTTTCTGCATATTAGAACCCATAAGTGCTCTGTTAGCATCGTTGTGGTCTAGAAAAGGAATCATTGATGTGGCGATAGAAAAAGCTTGATTTGTGGCTATATCCATATAATCTACTTTCTCTCTTGCGATAATACCTGGTTTGTTATTGATACGAGCTTCTACTATATCATTTATAATTTTTCCATTATTATCTCTGGCTACAGCAGCGTGAGCTATGGCATATTGTTCCTCTTCAAGAGCGTTTAAATATTCTATTTTAGTAGTTAAATGACCGTCTTCCACTTTTACATATGGAGTTTCTATCATCCCAAATTCATTAATACGAGCATAAAGAGCCAAGTGCAAAATAAGTCCAATATTTGGTCCTTCGGGAGTATGGATAGGACAAAGTCTTCCATAGTGCGATGTATGAACATCACGCACTTCAAAGCCGGCGCGACTTCTGTTTAATCCTCCGGGACCTAAAGCAGAAAGTTGACGTAAATGTTCTATTTCAGCCAAAGGATTTTCTTGTCCCATAAATTGAGATAGTTGGTTGGTGGTGAAAAATTCTTTGATTCTAGCTTGAAGTGGTTTGGGTATTATAAATTGGACTGGTAGAGTCATATCAGTATCTACTGTAGACATTCTATTTTGCATATTTCTCTTGATTTGAGCCATACCAATACGGAATTTTTGTTGCAAAAGTTCTCCAACATATCTGACTCTCCTGCTACCAAGATGGTCAATATCATCACCTTCGGCTCCGGGAGTGGTATTTAAAGATATAATATGATCAACAACCAATCTTAAATCTTCAATATTTAAAGTTCTTCTGTCAGACCCTTTACCAGTGATTGGTAAGTTGAATCTAGAATTAAATCGAAATCTTCCTACTTTTTGGATATCATATCTTTCAGCTGAAAATAGATTGATGAAAAATTCTTTAGCATTGTCAGCTGTAGCTAAGTCTCCATCTCTAAGTCTTCGGTATATTTCAACAAAAGATTCTCCTACGTTTTTGGCATGATCTTTGGCAAATGATTTTTCTAAGTATTCTTTAGCGTGAGGATTATCTTTGAAAAGCTCAAATATTTCTGCATCAGTTTCAACTCCAAAAGCTCTAAAAAGAGAAGTAACCGGAAATTTTCTTTTTCTATCAATACGGACATAGATAGTTTTATCTATGTCTGTCTCTATTTCTATCCAAGCTCCACGTGATGGGATTATTTTTACTCCAAATAGAGATTTACCTTTTATTTCAAGTTTAGTAAAAAATACTCCAAAAGACCTAGCTAGTTGAGGAACAATAACTCTCTCTACCCCACTTATAATAAATGTTCCGTGTGGAGTCATTATTGGAAAATCAGCTATAAAAAGTTCCTGTTCTTTTTCGGTACCAACTGTTTTATTGGTGAGACGCACTTTTACTTTAAGAGGGGTTTCATAAGTAAGTTTTTTTTCTTTAGCGTAATATTCGTCAAATTTTGGTTTTTCTAGTTCAAAACCTAAAAATTCAAATTTAAATTTTTTGCCGGTAGAATCATTTATTTCTGTAAATTCATCAAATACTTCTTTTATACCTTTTTTGACTAACCAATCAAAAGAATCTATTTGGTCTCTAACCAAGTTCGGTATTGGGGCTAAAGCTTTTTTAAATTTGCTGAAATATTTCTTTGGGAGAACTTTAGCTGTCTCAACTTTTTTTATTGTATTTGATGTCATGATTTATAATAAAATTTATTCTTTCTAATTAATTAAAAGTCTTTTTTTAAATATATTTTTTTACACACCAAGAAACACCCTAATTACTTAGGGATTTTAATCTACTCCTTTTTAACTATTTATTTTTTTATAAGTCAATAGCCTAGGATTCTGCTTGTAATCCGTCAGTTGACGGAGACCGTTTTTTTGTTGTCAACAGTCCACCATTGACAAGTCATAACTCAATCATTCAATAGTAAATACTAGTATAAACTCATCAAAAAATTTGTCAAGGTTTGTCAACCCTCTCCTGTGGATAAAAAAGTAAAGAAGGGTTCCCCTTCTTCATTTAAAAAGTGTGGTGTAATTTACTTCCCTGCTCGTAATAATGCAACGATGAAAAGGGATTCGGCCCAGCCTAATGGGGTGTTATCATTTGGTTTATCAGAGTCAGAATAATAAAGTTCTGGAATTTGGTCTTGATAGATAGTTTTAAAAGATTTTTCTAAATATTGTTGAGATTTTTTTATATCTCCCCATTTGCCATAAATAATAGAAAGCCAAGGAAAACCAAAACACCATTCAGCTTCTTCACTTACTTCATCCTCATTTTTATTGTAATATCTATCATTTTTATATCTTATAACCCCTCTATCTTTTTCTAAATGATATTCTAAGTGTCTGACTATTTCGCGAGCAGTTTTTTCGGGTACAATATTAAAAGGATAAATAAGAGAAAGAAGTGCTAAATCTGTAAATTTACTAATAGATTCTCTTGGTAGTAATTTTTTTAAGGCCTCTTCTCCTTTTTCTATTAAGTGTCTCGGTATATTAATTATTCCCAGCTTAGCGATTGATTTTAGACCAGCCACACAAGCTCCAATAGAAGAAGAATGGACTTCTTCGTATTCTTCCCAAACCCCATTGTCTGGATCATGCCAATATTCTATTGATTTTAGATAATCAACCAAAATTTGAATAATTTCTTTTTCTTCTTCTGTTTCAATTATGTTGATATTTTTATTTTCTAGATCTCCTATTTTGAAGAGAATAGCTCCGATTGCATCATTTTGTTTATTGCCCCATTCTTCCCAAAATTCTTCAAAGGTTTCTGGATTGTATCTGGCATGAATATATTGAAAAGTATTGTATGGTTTGTTTTTAATAGCCCAGTTTATTTTGTTTTTATGTTTGATAAAAATAGCAAGCAAAGCTTTCCAAACTTTTTTGACAGTCTCTATATCTTCTATTTCTTCAAAAGCCAAACAAGTATAAAAATTGTCTCTAAGCCAAGCCTTGTTATATCCGGTTGAAACATCTGATCGTGACGCCAAAAAAAGCCCGCTTGGCACTTGCAAGGTGCGGATGTTATTTAAATGTTTTTCTAAAATGTCTTCGTTTATAATCATTTTGTTTTTCAAAAAATTAAATAAGTATTGTTTCTGCGTTAGGTCAAAAGGATAAGGCTCTTGAAACAACATTATTTAATTTTTCTTCGGTTTTATTTTCCTAAAATATTTTTTTCGTATAATTTTTTTGCTTCTATTAACATCTCTTTAAGATATGGTCTTTTATTTTCCATTAAGTCGGCGAGTATTGGATAATTTTTCTTAGCTTCAACATATAAAGAAATGACTTTTTCTTCTTCTTTAAAAAATTCAAGCATCTTTAAGGCCAGTTTTTCTTCGTAGTATTTTTTGTCATCATCAATACCTTTGCCTCTGATACTCTCTACAATTTCTTTAGCAATGTCAGTTTCCGTTTGAACTTGAGCGATCAAAAAATCAACCTCATCTTTAATTGGATTTTTACTCATATAAATTAAATTCCTCTATTTGCAAAATTATCAAAATAAGGATTTTTTCCTACATGATCAGTTGCTTTTACTTCTATGTTTTTAAACATTTCTTTTACAGCTA
>PCXM01000044.1:4461-5961 GCA_002771075.1 Candidatus Zambryskibacteria bacterium CG10_big_fil_rev_8_21_14_0_10_34_34 | reverse complement strand
ATAATGACCTACTTGGTGGTAGAGCTACTAAAGATTTGGCTCATAGACTTTCATCAGATTATCTCAAGGAATCATTAGAAAAAATCGCGAAACAAGACGAGGCTAGAGCGAAAGATGTATTGAGTTTTAATCTTGGGTTGAACGAATGCTTGAAACAAGCTCATAGAATACTTAAACCTAAAAAGTATTTTTGCCTTGTCGTCGGCAATAGGTTAGTAAAGCAAGTTAGAATTCCAACTGATTTTATTATTGCTGAATTAGCAGAAAAAATAGGATTTACTTGCGAGGATATTATAGTTCGAAATATTCCAGGCAAGAGAATGCCGATAAAAAACTCCCCAACAAACATTGTCGGTGCTTTAGAGGAAACAATGAACAAAGAAAGTATCGTTGTGTTGAGAAAAAACTAAAGAATACGCTTGTGCGTTTTGAACATAAGCGGAAAGTTTTTTTCGGAAAGACGAGTGAGACGAAAAGCGGAGCCGTGGTCATGTGGTTTCCCCGCATTCTTTCCAGTCCGGTAAACCCCAAGGCGAATATCATATTTTGACAATGCGAGAAATTGCTTTGGATCAATATCTTTTAACAACCATGCCTCTGTATAGTGAAAGTATTCGTATCCTTTTTCTTTTTTACAATTTGCAAAAACAAGGATAAGCCCATTTCCAATTTTTTCGGCTACTTTTAGTCTCAAAAAATCTAACTCATAATATCCAAGCACTGTTCTATTTTTGAGTATGAGTAACTTGCCTTGCTTTTCATCGACTTTGCAATGAAAACCACGTCCATTTTTCTTTCCGTTCGTAATGGTTTGATGAAGTATTTTGTGTTGAGGAAATTCAGGATCGGGATATCCAAATCTTTTTAATATTTCTGCATTCGTGATTCCTTCCGGCTTCTTGGTAAACAAAGTCATCATGGAAGCTGTACCAGCTCTTTGTGATTTCAATTCCATAACTCCAAAATCTGGCAAGGCGATATTGTTTTCAGTAATGCCGAGGTAATCCTCAAGCGTTTTGCCAATACCTGTATTATGTAAACGATTTGACTTAATCCATCCCTTTTCGGATAGTTCTTTTAGTGCTTTCTTAATCTGTGTAAGTGTTCGTTTTTGCATATTTATTTTATGAAAAAAGATAAGTCTTTTTTGTAAATTTTTGCAAATTCTTTGAGTTGCGTAATATCAAGTCGTCTTTGTCCCGCCTCAATTTTTGAGATATGGGGCTGGGTTTTGCCAAGTAGCTTCGCTACATCAGCTTGATCCAAACCAGCTTCAAGCCGAGCTTTTTTTAGCTGTTCAACGGTATATTTATGGTCTTTTGAAAAAATTGCTTTTGTCATCATATCTATATCATAGTATTCCGTTGTGTTATATTCCAAGTTGTTATATGATATATGTGGAAGCGGCGAAGCAAAACTAAAAATTTTCTTTCCATTTTTTGTCGGCTCCCCCCCACACCCCCCGCCGAAGAAAAGAAGAAAGGTAAGGAAAATTTTTGG
>PCXM01000044.1:4031-4402 GCA_002771075.1 Candidatus Zambryskibacteria bacterium CG10_big_fil_rev_8_21_14_0_10_34_34 | reverse complement strand
GTACGGTTGGGTTTCGAGCCACCACGCGCTCGGCGCGTGGAAAGGTCAATCGCTTCGCGATTGGAAAAAGGTTCGCGCAAAGGTTAATATTTCTGCACCAATACTAAAAAATTCCAAGCAGTTGGAATTTTTTAGTATTGGTGCTCCCAGTAGGAATCGAACCTACATTTTAACTTCCGCAAAGTTATGTCCTATCCATTGAACGATGGGAGCGTTTATCACAATAAAACATTAACAAAAAAGTGGCTCTTTCGCCACTTTTATCTTGCTAATATTTTATCAAACCATTTATGAACGAATGATTCTTCTAGAAATTCTTCTTCCAAAAATTCTAAAAGAATATCTCTGACATCGTTTAAATCAACCTCCTC
>PCXM01000044.1:0-4011 GCA_002771075.1 Candidatus Zambryskibacteria bacterium CG10_big_fil_rev_8_21_14_0_10_34_34 | reverse complement strand
AGGATAGAGTTGTTTGCCAAAGACAATACCTTTGTAGGTTATTTTTACGGTGGTTACTTTTGTTTCTTTGTATGAAAGTATGCCGATAGTTAAACTAGCAATCAAAATAAATACTCCAAACAAAAAATTATCAAAATAAAAAGCTAAAATTGATGCCCCTAAAGCAAATACACCAAGTATCCAATACCAGTCTTTAGATTTTTTATCAAAATGATGTTCAGGTGAGTGCCATTCTAAAATAGTTTCCATTTGACATAATTATATCATATTAAGTTAATTCAAATATAAATATGGGGAAACAAAAATTAGATTGATTATTTAACTTTACTACCTGCTGGACAGTCCATTTTTAGCAGGGTAAAGGAATCTTCATCTGATGCGGCCATTATCATGGCTTGGCTTTCAAGACCCATAATACTTCTAGGTTCTAAATTTGTGACAAAGGCACAAGTAATTCCCACTAAAGCTTGTGGGTCTTCAAAATATTTTTTAATTCCTGATATTACTTGTCGTCCCCGTACCGAAGTTACAGGCTCTTTGGGCGATGTCCCTCCTCCTATTTCTCCCTCTTCACCAAAATCAACAGAAAGCTTCAAAAGCTTCTCCGAACCATCAATTTCCTCTACTGACAAAATCTTGCCAGCTCTTATTTCTACTTTTGCAAAATCTTCTATATTTATCATAAATTTAAATTTTGGCGGAGGAGGTGAGATTCGAACTCACGACACCTTGCGGCGTACCCGTTTTCAAGACGGGCGCACTAGACCAACTATGCGACTCCTCCGTAATTTTAAATATTATCAGATTTAGAGCAATTTTGCTATGATTATGTTGTTATGAATCCCGTTAGAGATCAAAACCTTATGTGGTACGTCTACGTAATAAAGAGCATAAAGAGTGATTATTGGTATACTGGATCAACAAATGATCTACGGAAACGTTTTAATCAACACAATACTGGTAAATCTACGTATACTAAACCTCGGGGTCCATATAAATTGATATATTACGAAGCAAGTTTAGATGAGCAAGATGCTCGGTCGAGAGAATTATATTTAAAATCAGGTATGGGTAAGCGTTATCTTAAACAGAGATTAAAACATTTCCTATCTCTAACGGGATGAAATACTTAGGAATTGATTTTGGAAGCAAAAGGATAGGATTGGCCATCTCTGATGAGAATGGCAGGTTGGCTTTTCCATATTCAGTTGTTTCTAATGATAAAAATATTTTAACTGAAATTGAAAAAATAATTAAAAATGAAAAAGTAGATGAAGTTGTTATGGGGGAATCAAAAGATTTTAAAGGAGAGCCAAACAAAATAATGACAGCCATAAAAAAGTTTAAAGGAGAATTTGAAGCAAAAACAAAATTAAAAGTTTGGTTAGAGCCAGAATTTATGACTTCAGTTCAGGCGGATAGAAGTATAATCTCTAGGAGATCAGATACTAAAAGCCATCAAAGGTCTATAAAACGTCAAGAATCAAAAAACGAAATGCTTGATGCTTCAGCCGCAACCATTATCCTCCAATCATTTTTGGACAAAAAGGGGTATATGATATAATTTGAATATGAAATTTGGACTTCTCTCTAAATATTTCCCACCACCACAATTTTTGAAACCACCACATATAGGAATTTCTTTTTCTGATTCAAATATCAAAGCTATTTTATTTGATAAGACACAAAAAGAACCTTCTTTAAAAAGTGTTATTGTTCCGATTGAAAAAGGAGGGATTGTTGAAGGTAAAATTGTAGATATAGAAAGTGTAATAAAAGCTCTTTCAACTATGCGGGCTAGTTTTGATTTGCCTTTTGTTTTTTTTGCTATTCCAGATGAATTGACTTTCGTTTTTACTACTTCGGTTTTGGTAGACCCTAAAAGTAATCCAGCAGAGAGTATTGCTTTTGTTATGGAAGAAAATGTGCCTTTGTCTTTAGGTGAAGTGATTTTTGATTTTGTTCCGACTGAAATTGTTAAATCAGATTTGGAGTACGAAGCTTCTTTCGTGGTATCAGTTTGTGTCAAAAAAGAAGTAGAAAAATTAATAGAAGCTCTCCAAAAGGTTGGATTTGAAACTATTGGTTGTATTCACGAATCACAAGCAATAGCCAATGCTATCGTAAAAAAAGATTTTTCAGATACTTTGTCTATTATTCATGCTAGAGAAAATAGAGTTGGAATTTATTTGGTTAAAAATAATATTGTTCACTTTTCTACTTTGAGAGAAGCTTCAGGAGCAACTTATAAAAAACAATTCTTAGATGAATATGAAAAGTTTTTGGATTATTCCTTAAAATACGGAATAGGACAAAATAAATCTGTGAAATCTGTTTTAATTTGTGGCGAGTTTCAATATACAAAAGAAATATTGGAAGCGATAAATGATTCTTCAAAAATTGATAACAATGTGGCTTTGTCAAATGTTTGGTCAAATGTTTTTGAAATAGATAAACATATGCCGGGTATTCCTTATGAAAAATCTTTAAGTTTTGCTGGACCTATAGGAGGAGTTTTATCTGACGTGAATTAATAAAAAATAATGAATCTTTTACCACAAACAGAAAAAGAAAATTTAAAAAAAGGTTTAAAATATCGTTTTTTAGTGGTATTGATGTTTCTTACCGGATTAGTTTTTTTTATTGGTTTTGTTATGCTTTTGCCTTCTTATTTCTTGACTTTAGGATATTTTTATAAAGAAACACCCACAACTCCT
Source organism: Candidatus Zambryskibacteria bacterium CG10_big_fil_rev_8_21_14_0_10_34_34 (assembly GCA_002771075.1). GTDB lineage: Bacteria > Patescibacteriota > Minisyncoccia > Phycocordibacterales > WO2-35-19 > WO2-35-19. The sequence continues at coordinate 1,294 of PCXM01000044.1, read as the reverse complement.
TATTTGGGGATAGAAAATGAAGAAGCAATAAAAGAGATTTTAAATTTTCCAGAAGAAATAGATTTTAAATTAAAATTTTTAGAATCAAATACTCGCAATATATCGGCGGTGAATTATATTTATAAGATTATTGATTTTCTTCCAGAAAAAGTAACGTTAAATTCAATTTCTTTTATTAGAAAAAAAGTTGGTTCCAAAGAGGGGAGTGATATGTCTTTTTTGATTACTGGCACCGCTTTTGATAGAGCTTCTCTGGTGTCATTTTCTACCTTATTAGAAGAATCTAATCTTTTTTCTTTGGTTGATGTGCCGGTCTCTAGTTTAACCAAAGACAGAAATCTTCCTTTTTCCATAAATCTTATTATTAAAAATTAAAATGAATAACTGGATTCCAAAAAATAAAACTATAATGTTTGCAGTGGCTCTGGCTTCATTGAGTATTGTTTTGTATTTCAGTGGACTATTTATTGTTTTGAGAGAAATAAAAAAAATAGAAACTGCTTTTTATAGTACAGAATCAGATTTTTATAAAGAAGAAAAAATCAGAGTTATTAAATCTATAACTGAAATAAATAAAGAATCAATAAAAGAGCTACAAGACTTCTTTATTAAAAAAGGTGATGAAGTAAAGTTTATAGAACAGATAGAAAACGCCGCTCGTAGTTTTGATGTTGATTTTGAAATAATTTCAATTAATGTAAAAGAAAACAAAACCGTTTCTTTTAAAGAAGATGTGATTTTAAAAATAAAACTAGAGGGTTCTTGGAAAGAGGTGGCGTCTTTTTTAAATAAATTAGAAAGGATGCCTTTCGGGGTTTCAATTGAAAGTATCAATTTAGAGGCCGATATTCCAGGAAAATGGTCTGGTTTAGTTGAATTTATTGTTTTTAGAGAAAAATGAAATTAACAATCTTAAAATTTTTTAAAAAAGACAAACTGCCACCCTTAGATTCTTTGATGCCTCACTCTTTTCGTTTTGAACATTTTTGGTTTATTAGTTTGTGGTTATGGTTTGTGGTTTTTATAATTATGGCGGTTGTCGGTGTTAAACTTTTTTACTCTCAATATTTTGAAGATTATAAACAATCAAGGACTGAAGAAAATCTTGAAAATATAATAAATGTCACTAAATTAAAAAATATTACAGAAAAAAGAAATGATTTTATAAATGAAGATATTTCTTTACCGATAGACCCTTCGTTGTAAATCTAAAGTAATTTACTTTTTTCAATTATGCGTGTTTATTTTATATGATATGAATTTTCCATTTGCTCCTCTTTTTGTTTGGGGGAAT
>PCXM01000040.1 GCA_002771075.1 Candidatus Zambryskibacteria bacterium CG10_big_fil_rev_8_21_14_0_10_34_34 | reverse complement strand
AAAGGAAGGGATGCTCACTATGCTTGAAGACGGTATCTTTAAAGCGGCTCAAGGTTTGACTACCATTGAAGAGGTCTTGAGAGTGGTGTCGGAATAACGACCCCACCCCACTTTCCTTACGGAAAGTTGCCCCTCACCTTGCGAAGGTGGGGGGAGAAATACAAAAAAACAAAATCATCTTGTTTTTTGTTATAGGTATGTTTTAATTAAAAAAGGAAAGAAGGTATTGATCTCATGTTTGGTATTACTCGCCGAGACTGGCGTTTCGGAAATATCAGACTTGGCGATTTTGCCGGTCTGGTAGGGTTTGTTGGGACGATAGCTGTTTATTTTCTGTTTTTCCGGTGACCTCCCCAATCTCTGGTTGAAGGCCTCGTGCTTGTATAAGGCGGGGCTTTTTCTTTTTATACCCAATTTTTTCCATATTATTTTTCTTGTTGCTATAATTAAAGCAACGATGCCACTTTATAAATATAAATACATAAAAGACGAGGAGGAAAAAGAAGAAACTAAAGAGTTTGATAGTAAAACATCTCTTTATAGTACTATCAGATTAAGCGGTGGGTCAATAATTTCAGCAGAAGAAGTTGGTAAAAATAAAGTCTCTTTTGAGTTTTCCTTTAGGAAAAAAGTAAAACCACAGGAAATTATAATTTTTGCTAAAAATCTGTCAGTGATGGTGGATGCGGGGCTTTCTGTTTCTAGGTCTTTAAACATATTAGAAAAGCAATTAAAAAATAAAAAATTCATAGAGATTCTTAAAAGTGTCGGTGTTTCGGTTAATGGAGGCGAAACTTTGTCAAATTCTTTAGCAAAGCATCCAAAGACTTTTTCTGATTTGTTTGTGGCTATGGTTAAAGCGGGTGAAGAATCGGGGAAGTTGTCAAATTCTTTGAAAATTGTAGCTGATCAACTTGAAAAAGCTTACAATCTTTCAAAAAAAATAAAAGGAGCTATGATTTACCCCACTGTAATTGTATCGGTGATGGCGGTCATCGGGGTAGTCCTTATGGTTTATATGGTGCCGACATTAACAGAAACATTTAAAGGCCTTGAGATAGAGCTTCCTTTGCCAACTAGGATTATTATTGCTATCAGTGATTTTTTGAGAGCTAATATTATTTTGGTAATGATAATAACAGCTGGGGCTATTTTTGGATTTCTTTCTGGACTAAAAACAAAGAAAGGTAAAGATATGTTAGATTTTTTTATTCTTCATTTTCCTATGATTAAAACTATGGTTAAAGAGGTCAATGCTGCTAGAACAACAAGAACCCTCTCTTCCCTTATTTCTTCCGGAGTTGATATTGTGGCCGCTATTGGTATCACTAGCACTGTCATTCAAAATCATTATTTTAAAAATTTGTTAGATGATGCCGCCAAACAAGTGGAAGTAGGAGAGCTCTTATCCTCGTCACTTTCTAATTCAAAAGGGGATCTTTTTCCAATTTTTGTGGCTGAAATGCTTGCTGTAGGTGAAGAGACTGGCAAGATGACCGATATGATGGATAATGTCGCCACTTATTATGAAAATGAAGTAGATCAAAAGACAAAAGATTTATCTACTATTATAGAACCCGTTCTTATGGTCTTTATCGGTATTGCTGTTGGTATCTTTGCTATCGCTATGATGTTGCCAACTTACTCTTTGGTTGATGCGATACAATAAGTTTTGATTCAAAATTTGAATAATATGAAAATTAATAAAGGGTTTTCTTTGATGGAAGTGGTGGTGGTTATAAGTATTTTGGTAGTGGTTTTGTCTATAACTTTTTATTTTTTTCCAAAATTAAATAAAAAAGAAGTTCTTGAAAAAGATGTCTCTTCCGTGGTGGCTCTTATTCGTAATGCCAGAGTTCTTTCTGTCGCCTCAAAAAACACTTCACCTTTTGGAATTCATTTTGAAAATAATAAAATTGTTTTGTTTGAAGGTGGTGCTTACGTAGCTGGAAATGATAATGAAAAAATCGTTACACTTTCTAAAGACGTTTATATGTCTGGCTATTTATTAAATCTCGGTAGCCCAGATATTGTTTTTTCTAGATTAATTGGCAATACTTCAAATTATGGCACTGTCACTTTTTCTTTAAAAGATGATAGCGCTTCAACTACTATTACTATATTGGGGACTGGAGTGATACAATAATTTATATGGAAAGTTCATTTTATTTTTACCAAAAATATCTCAATAAAAAAAACTTGGCTCGTGAAGCTCGAGTAAGGCGAGATGAAAAATTGGGGTTTAGTTTGGTTGAAATGGTGATAATGATTTCTGTCGCTACTTTTTCTATATTGATTATATGGAAAATTTATACTGCTTTTATCAAAGTTTCTGTATCAAATCCTTCACTTTTTCAGGCCTCTTTTTTGGCTGAAGAAGGTATTGAAGCAGTCAAGTTTATGCGAGATGATAGCTGGACTTCTAACATCGCCCCTCTTTCTTCTGGTACTTCTTATGTATTGGCTTTTGATAATGTGGCTTGGGAAGCGACTACTACTTTAACCCTTATAGATAATCAGTTTGATAGACGTGTCGTTTTTGAGGATGTAAATAGGGACGGAGCTGGAGATATAGCAATATCTGGTTCACCTGATTTAAATACCAAGAAAGTTACTATTACAGTGTCGTGGTGGAAAGATACTGGCACTACTACTCGTGAAATAACAACATATGTTAGCAATATTTTTGACAATTAAAAAGCATATAAATAATCGTGGTATCTCTTTGATAGAGACTGTTTTATATATAACACTACTTCTTTTAATAATGGGTGTGGTTATTCAGATTCTTGTTTCTATGGGAGGAGTTTATAAAAATATTAAACTGACTCGTGAGCTTGAAAGTTCTGGAGCTATTGCAATGGAGAGTATGCTTAGAGATATTCGTAATGCAAAAAGTGTGGTTGTCGGTAGCAGTGTTTTGGGGACGAGCCCAGGTGTTTTAAAATTGTTCGGTATTGATGAATTTCTTAATGTTTATGATGTTATTTATGATGGAACTTCTGGTAGTATTTTAATTTCTAAAAATAGTGCTACTCCGACGGCCTTAACTTCTTCTTCTGTGGAGGTTAGTAATTTAATTTTTACATATGTTTCAAATGCTAATTCTGAAGGAGTGCGGATTGAATTAGAAGTTTCTGGCACTATTGGAGCTGTTTCAAAAAATAAACATTTTTATGGATTTGCGGTGCTTCGTGGGTCATATTAAAAAAATAATTTATGTTTTTATTTTTAAATAAACAAATAAAAGAAAAGGGTCAAGTGATGGTCACTATGGTTATATTTTTTATTTCTATTACCACTATTATTATATTAGGATTAACTAATCCTATAATCAGTCATATTTCTATGGCGACATCTATTTCTGTTTCCAAAGAAAGTTTTTATGCGGCTGAAGCTGGAATTGAAGATGTTGTTTATCGTTTGAAGATGGGTCTGCCTGTGGCTACTTCTCAAGTGTTGGCAGTTGGCAACCATAGTGTGACCACGACCGTTGTAGATGAGTCTGGAGGTAAAATCATCACTTCTATTGGAGAAGCCAATGATTATTTTAGGAAAATCAAAACTACTGTTATTTTGGGTGAAGGAGTTTCCTTTCATTATGGTCTTCAGGTTGGTACTGGGGGTATAGAGATGTCTAATAATTCTAGGGTTAATGGAAATGTTTATTCAAATAATAAAATTGAAGGTTCAAATGGAGCTAGGATAACCGGTTCTGCCTATGTTTCTAATTTTGGTTTTATAGATAATGTAGATATAGGCACTTCTGGAGGAGATGCTTATGCCGATAGAGTTACAGACAGTAATATTACAGGTAATTTATATTGCCAGACTGGCAGTGGTAATAACAAATCGTGTGATACTTCTTTGCCCGATCCTCCGGTTCAAGATTTTCCAGTTTCAGATGTAGATATAGATAATTGGAAGGCGATAGCCGAAGCTGGAGGAGTGATAAATGGCAATGTTTCTTTGAGTAGTTCAAGCTCTTCTCTTGGTCCAGTTAAAATAGTGGGTAATTTAACAATGACTAATAATTATCGACTTACCATAAATGGAACGGTGTGGGTCACTGGAAAAATATA
>PCXM01000031.1:36815-38857 GCA_002771075.1 Candidatus Zambryskibacteria bacterium CG10_big_fil_rev_8_21_14_0_10_34_34 | reverse complement strand
ACTGGTAAGGATAAATTATATCAAACAGAGAGTCCTAAAACTATATCCAAACCCCTAAAACAGTGGTGTAGATTAGTAAACAAAATTTATGTGCCTTTTCTTTTCTTCTTATTAGGGCTAGACTGATCGTATGAAGAAGGGTGAAGACTATACTGGAGTAACTATTGTTTACCTGTGCCATGATTGTCATGGTAATGTCTTGTTAGCCAAAAGAAGTACTAATTGTCGAGATGAACACGGTATGTGGGATTGTGGTGGAGGTGGTCTGGAGTTTCTCGACACTGTAGAAAATACTCTCAAAAAAGAAATCGCCGAAGAATATAGTACTGATGTTTTGGATTACGAATTTCTTGGCTATCGAGATGTTCACAGAGAAAATAATGGAAAGAAAACTCACTGGATTGCTTTGGACTTCAAGGTTCTGGTTAATAAGGACAAGGTTAAAAATGGCGAGCCGCATAAATTTGATGCTGTTGAATGGTTTAAGTTAGATCATCTACCTGCCCTTCTTCATTCGCAACTTCCAAATTTCCTCAAATTATATAAAGAAAAAATATGACCAAGTTATATATCATTCTCGGAATTTTATTTGCACTGGTGATACTTGCCGAGATTTTGTTTGGTAAAGAGAAGCGAGAATACCAATACAACAGGAAGCAATTTTTTATGACTATGCCAGAGCATGAATTTTTTGATGCTCTGATAGTTACGGTAGAGGATAAATTTTATATTTTTGCTCAAGTTCACTTACCGACTTTGTTGGACCATAAAATAAAAGGAGTATTGAACAATAATTATATTTTGATAACAAGCAAAGTAAAGTAAATAATGGATAATTAAAAAAATAATAATAGTATATAATTTGGTAACCCATCATTCTCCAAAAATAGAGAATAATGTATAATAATTAAATGAGATTAGATAACAAAATATAAAGTGATGGGGAAAGTAACAAAGAATAAAATGATAAGGCAGGACGAGCTCATGGTTGTACTTAAAATGCTTGCAAATAAACATAGATTGGCCATTTTGAAATTGCTTAAAGAAAAGAGAGAAAAATCAGTAGGGCAGATAGCTGATTGTTTGGAAGTATCGTTCAATACAATTTCAAAAAATCTCCTCTACCTCTCGCAAAAAGGTATTTTGGTGAGGCGGTATGATACTCCTTTTGTTTTATACAAAATTTCAAATTCGCTTCCTAAGTCTGCAAAAATTATAATCTCAAAAATTCTTTAATTCTTTAATTCTTTAATTCTTTAATTCTTTAATTCTTTAACTTTTAAAAGTTTAAAATAATAAACCTCCAACTTCAATTTTAATTTAGTCATTCTCCATTTTTGGAGAATGACACAAAGAGATATAAACAAAATCCCCCACACCATTACAGTGCTGGGTGTGCCTAAAACAAGATAAGCAAAATAAGAGAATTTTGTGGTATAAATATGGAATGAAAAAGAAAGAGAAAAAGGAAAAAAGAGAACGAATAAAAAATGTTGTTATATATCAAGCAAAATCTGGAGCCATTGAGCTTCGGGGAGATTTTGGTAAAGAAACTATTTGGGCTACACAAGCACAAATTGCTAATGCTTTTGATATTGATGTGCGAACAATTAACGAGCATATTCAAAATATCCTGAGAACAAAAGAGTTAACAGAAAAGGCAACTGTCCGGAATTTCCGGATAGTTCAAAAAGAGGGTAAACGAGAAGTTACCAGAGATATAAAACATTATAACCTCGACATGATTTTGTCAGTTGGTTATAGAGTAAATAGTAAGAAAGCTACACTTTTCAGACAATGGGCAACAATAACACTACGAAACTATATTGTAGATGGATACACCATAAACAAAAACAGAATCGCCAAAAACTACGAAAGATTTTTGAGTGTGGTTGAAGATATCAAAAAGATTCTTCCGTCTGGATCAGCAACTAATTCAAAAGATATTGTTGAGCTTGTATCACTCTTTGCTGATACTTGGCCCTCACTCGATGCTTATGATAAAGAGCTTCTACCAAAAGGGAAGTTAACAAAGAAAAAAG
>PCXM01000031.1:18440-36799 GCA_002771075.1 Candidatus Zambryskibacteria bacterium CG10_big_fil_rev_8_21_14_0_10_34_34 | reverse complement strand
CTAAGCTTACTCCATCAGCATTAACTGCTCTTACGATTATGGTAGCTGAGAGCAACCCAGAACATAAAGAGAAAATAGTTAGACTTATTTTGAATTTAATTTCTAAAAGATAATATGAATATTTCTGTAGGCACGGCTTGAACACAATACAACATACCAATCCTAAACTAATTCCTTTCTACTTTGATATCAAAATGTCTTCACCACTCAAAAGAGGAGTTGATTACGGATTTAAAAAAGGAGAAAAGTAGATTATCATTAAAGCCTCGGAATAACGAAAAGTTTGCAATAGTAATAATCTTGTGGTTAAATAGTTACAGGTCTGTTCTTTGACCTAGAAAGGAGAACAGAGTGACAGCGATAATCAAGTCCGTCGGGAACTTCTGCAATTTGCGTTGCGTTTATTGTTTTTACTCTCATCTTGACCAGGCTAGTTTTCAGAAAATGGAACATGGTCTTCTCAAGAAACTCATCAAAGACATGGGTGAGGTGGGAATAGCAAAAGTAACCGCTATTTGGCACGGCGGAGAACCCCTCTTGGCTGGTTTGGATTTTTACAAACTGGCTATTGCAGAACAAAAATTGTATCCAGATGTTCAATTTGAAAACCGTCTGCAGACAAACGCGACGTTTTTAGATGAACGGTGGGTATCCTTTTTCAAAGACAATAATTTTGGCATTGGTGTGAGTTTGGACGGAACCAAGAGAATTCAAGATTTGCAGCGTCCCGACCGTCAAGGTCATTCCACTTTTGACAAAGTTGTGAAAAACCTTGAACTCATGCAAAAACTAGGTTTAAAGTTTGGTTTGATACAAACCATAACCTCTAAGGGGTTGGGCTTTATCAGAGAGAGTCAAGAGTTTTTCTATCATACACTTGGTTTGAGAAGTTGGAAAATAAACTTTGTTGATGAGAGTTCGTGTCTTATCAATGTGGTAGATGATCCGACCATCACCATATCGGAGAACAATCTCCTACAAGCTTACGACGAACTGATTGATTTTTGGATGTCTACCAACGATCCTTCATTGGAAATTGAAGAAATAGATCAATTCGTTGCTGCATTTCTCGGAAGAAGACCGAGTAGTTGCAACTTCAGCGGCTCATGCGGAAATTACTTCTGTGTTGATTACAACGGACTGGTTTATCCTTGCGATCGCATCTGCTTTGACGATCAGCACCTGCTTGGAGATTTGCGGGAAAAAAGTTTACTCGAAATCATGACTGGCGACAAAGCTGAGAAGTTTCGTCTTAAAGTCAGAAATGTTCACCCAGACTGCATTTCCTGCAAATGGCGACCATTCTGCAATAACGGTTGCACTGCTATGCATAACAAAACCGGCAAGTATCGTCATTGCGAAGTAAGGAAGAAAGTTTTTGAGCGGATTTGCTCCATGACCGCGTCATCTCAAAAATGACGCGGTTTTTTATTTCAATATCTCTTTAAGTAATGATTCTTGTATCACCGCATGACTTGCACCATATTCTATAAATATTGAGTACCCGTTATTCCAATATTTCTGTATTTCTTTAATAATATATTCATTTCTTATTTCGCCACTAGCTCTAGCGACTCTGTTTATAACAGTTTTTAATTCAACTGGTGTGACTAAATCCTTAAAAAAATTCAAATCTTCCAAATCAAATTCGGTATCAAAAAGTTTTTTGTGAACTATTTTTAAATTTTCAAAAGAAAAATCGAAGTCATTCCAGTCACTCATCTTCTTGTCTCTTTCAAGAAATCTGATTATGTATTCTTCAAATTTTGGTTTTGGATCTGGTATTTTACTCCATTGATACACAATACGAGCAAAATAATAGTATTCAATTTCTTCTTTTGAGAATTGTTTTTCTAGTTCCATCATTTCATAAGTTCTATTGGGTTCTGGACAATAAACTTCTGTTTTTGATTGAGAAGAAAGAAACACAATAAGTCCTGTACCACCGGCTTCAAGAATAGACTTTTCTTCGGTTTCTTTCAAAGAAGGGTTGCCTGCTTCAACAAATGCAATCCTTTTGGAATTTTCTGTGTTTTTAATAAAATCAAACCAAAACTCCTTAACCTGTATCCATTGTTTATTTTTTGGATCAAAAGAATGTCTTTCGCCAAAATAATACAAAAATTGTTTTTTGTTTTGAATTTTATAAACATAGGGAGTTTTATGTTTTAATTTGCTGTATTCTTCTTGAGTTAAAAGTAGCATATTGGCTTAATTATTTTGAATACTTTTTATTATACAATGATTGACAAAATAAAGACAATGATTTAAGATTCTGAGCAGAATGGAGGTGATAAAGATGCCGGTAACGAATGCTCCCGTTGTGACTAAGCCGACGCAGAAATCAGAGACTCTGCTCGGTTCAATCGCTCGCGTATCCCGCTTTCCCACCATTGGTGACAATCCCAAAGGAAGCCCAACCCCTACCGCATGGAAGGGTAACTGGGACAACTGGAAGGATTGGGACCAGTGGCAGGATTCACACCACAAGTAGTCTCGCCTAAGCCGTACCGTCTGCAAAGATGCTACGGCTTTCACTTTTTAAAATCAAACAAAATATTTAATAATCAGGTAAAATAATAAAATTATAGGGTTTCTTTTTTATGAAAAATCCATTAAACTCTAGAAATTATGGCCAACATTTCTGTAGGTATAGTCGGTCTGCCGAATGTGGGGAAGTCCACACTTTTCAACGCGCTTACCAAAAAAAGTGTGCCGGCGGAAAATTATCCCTTTTGCACCATTGACCCATCGGTGGGCATAATAGCCGTGCCAGATGAGCGGCTCGACAAATTGAATGAATTTTCCAAATCAAAGAAAAAAATCCCTGCTGTAATTGAGTTTGTGGATATTGCAGGACTTGTCAAAGGCGCTTCAAAAGGCGAGGGAAAGGGCAATGCATTTTTACAAAATGTGAGAGAGTGCGACGCTATAGCTCAAGTAGTGCGAATTTTTGATGACCCAAAAATTTTGCATGTTGAGACCGAGATTGACCCTCTGCGTGATATCCAAATTATAAATTTGGAGTTAATTTTGAAAGATTTGGAAACAGTTTCTAAAAGATTTGGCAGTTTGGAAAAAGATTTGAAAAGGACCTCCTCCACTAAAGCTACGGTGGGCCAAGGGGCTGATCCCATTATTGAACATTCAGCATTAACAAAAGTTCTGAAAGCTCTGGAAAATGAAAAAATGGCCATAACGGTATTTGATGAGCTTGATGAAAAAGAAAAACCGTTTGTCATAAACACTCAACTTTTAACGAGCAAACTGATACTTTATGTTTTGAATAAAAAAGCAGGAGGTAAAAATTTGGATGAAATAAACGATCCCACTTCGCCAGAGGCTTCGCGAGACAAGTGGGAGAAACTTATGAAATTTTTTGAAAAAAACAAAGCAAAATATGTTTTGGTTGATGCCAACATTGAAAATGAATTGAAAGAATTTGAAGGCGAAGAAAAAGAATCTTTCAGGAAAGAGTTGGGAGCGGATAGTGATGGGATAGGGAATTTAATTACATCAAGTTATGAACTTCTGGGTTTGGAAACATTTTTTACAACCGGTGAAGATGAGACTCGTGGTTGGACTATCAAAAAAGGTTCAATAGCGCCCGAGGCCGGCCGAGCGATTCATAATGATTTTAAAGAAAAGTTTATACGCGCTGAAGTAATCCCTTGGGACACTCTTTTGGAAGCTGGCTCCGGACTTCACCGGGGTTCCGCCCGACAAGCTTATGCGGCTGCCCGTGAAAAAGGACTTCTTCGTACAGAAGGCAAAGAATATGTCGTAAAGGACGGAGATGTTATTGAATTCAAAATCTAATTATACCACATTTTTTTAACAAAGAAGGGTTCCCCTTCTTTGTATCTAGCGATTCTCAAAATCATCTATGGTATAATGTACACATGTTCATAAGTGCAATCTTATTAATTTTAATAATACTAATCTTTACTACTATGGAAAATACAAATCAGCCGATAGATTCAACAAGCTCGCTACGAGCCAATGCTCGAGATTTCTTTTTACATTTAGGAGCGATAGTGGCCCTATACGCAGTCGTTATTAGTTTTTTAAATTTAACCTTTAAAATTATAAGTAAATCTTTTCCTGAAATAGATAACAACATTTATGCTTGGGGAGGCGGTTCGGAAATCAGTATGCCGGTAGCAACCCTTATTATAGTTTTTCCTATTTTCGTTATTCTCTCCTATTTCGTTTACAAAATTTATACTCAAAATCCGATAAAAAAAGAATTGGGAATCCGTAAGTGGCTCACTTATATAACTCTCTTCGTGGCTGGTATTATTTTGGCGGGAGATTTAATAACAGTACTTTATAAATTTTTGGATGGACAAGATTTAACATCGGCATTTCTTCTAAAAGCGCTAGTAGTACTTTTAGTAGCTGGAGCGGTCTTTGGATTTTATTTACAAGATATACGCGACAAAATTTCTTCAAAAGATAGGAAAATATGGGCAGTGAGTGTGGCTGTTATTATTTTGATTTCTATTATTTTAGGATTTGGTATTTTAGGTTCACCTCAAAACCAAAGATTACTTCGGTTGGATAATAAAAAAATATCTGAACTCCAAGATTCAGAGTGGCAAATCATAAATTATTGGCAAATGAACGGTATGATACCAGAATCAATGCCAAGCTTGCCGATGGATATTGAATATAAAAAAACAAGCCAAATGACATTTGAACTTTGCGCCCAGTTCAATAGAGAAAACTTTGTAGAACAAGACCCAAGAGCGATAGATATAGGTTATCCGATGAAAGGAAAAGTGATGCAAAATGAAAATTGGAGTCACCAAGTCGGTCAACAATGTTTTTCTCGCACTATTGACCCCATCGCATATCCGACACAAGTGAGAGGATAAAATAAAATTTTCTAATTTACCTAATTATCTTAATTTTTACCTAATTATGAAAATTGGGAGTTTTGTTGTATATTATAAATATGGAAAAAGAATATAATCATCGGGAGATTGAGACTAAGTGGCAAAAATTTTGGAAAGAAAATAAATTTTACGAAACTAAAGATCAAGACGGTAATAAACCAAATTTTTATGCACTGGTAGAGTTCCCATATCCATCGGGTAATTTGCATATAGGACATTGGTACGCCTTTGCTGTGCCAGATATTTTTGTCAGAGCAAAAAGAATGGGGGGATACAATGTTATGTTTCCAATTGGTTTTGATGCATTCGGATTGCCAGCTGAAAATGCGGCCATAAAAAATAAGGTTGACCCTCGCAAATGGACTTATGAAAATATCGCCTATATGGAAAAGCAACTGCAAAGTATGGGTAACTCTTTTGATTGGTCTCGCAAAGTTATCACTTCAGACCCCGAATATTACAAATGGACACAATGGTTATTTTTGAAATTGTATGAAAAAGGTTTGGCTTACAAAAAGAAAGCCATTGTTAATTGGTGTCCATCTTGCAACACCGTGCTTGCCAACGAGCAAGTGGTGGCGGGTAAATGCGAGAGATGTGATAGAGAAGTGATTCAAAAAGATTTGGAACAGTGGTTTTTCAAAATCACTGACTACGCCGAACGCCTACTTTCTGATATGGAAAATTTGAATTGGCCAGAAGAAATAAAGACAGCGCAAAAAAATTGGATAGGGAAGTCGGATGGGACGGAATTGGAGTTTGAAGTAGCCAGTAGCCAACATCTAGTATTTAGTGAAAAAATAAAAGTGTTTACTACCAGAGCAGATACGCTTTTTGGTGTGACATACCTTGTGCTCGCGCCGGAACATCCGATTATTGAAAAACTAAAATCAAAGATTGAAAATTTGAATGAAGTAGAAAAATATATAAAAGAAACCAAAGCTAAAACAGAAATAGAAAGAACAGATGCAAAGAAGAAAAAAACGGGGATTAAGCTGGAAGGGATTGTTGCAATAAACCCTGTAATTTCAGGAACGGGACGAGAAGTACCAATCTTTGTAGCTGATTATGTGTTGGGAAATTATGGCACTGGCGCTGTCATGGCTGTGCCCGCTCACGACGAACGTGATTTTGAATTTGCTAAAAAATATAATCTAGAAATAAGAGAAGTCATAAGTGGTGGCAATATTTCTGTTGAATCTTACACAGGAGAGGGTGTTTTAATAAACTCTAGAGAATTTGATGGAATAAACAGTGAAGAAGCCAGAGAGAAAATAACGGAAAAGTTTGGGGAGAAGGTGACCAAATACAAACTTAGAGATTGGTTGCTTTCCAGACAGAGATATTGGGGTTGTCCTATACCAATAGTCTACGATTCCAAAGGCAAACCACATCCAATACCAGAAGAAAATCTGCCATGGCTTTTACCAGAAGACATTAAAGATTTTGCACCAAAAGGCGAATCACCACTTGGCAGTTCTAAAGAATTAAAGAAAAGAGTGGAAAAAATATTTGGTTCTTCATCTGATAGATGGAAACCGGAAGTGGATACTATGGATACATTTGTCGACTCTTCTTGGTACTTCAACAGATATACAGATTCAAAAAATGAAAAAGAATTTGCAAACAAAGAAAAACTCAAACTTTGGATGCCAGTATCAAGATATTCCGGTGGAGCAGAACATACTAATATGCATCTTTTGTATTCAAGATTTTTTCACAAAGCTCTTTTTGATTTAGGATTGGTTAATGAGTCAGAACCTTTTATAAAAAGAATGAATAGAGGACTTATATTAGGGCCAGATGGTCAAAAGATGAGTAAGAGTAAAGGAAATGTGATAGACCCAGATGAAATGGTAAAAAAAGTAGGGTCAGATACGGTCAAAATGTATTTGGCTTTCATAGGTCCTTACAACGAAACGGGGCAATACCCGTGGGACTTTGGTGGTATTGTTGGTATAAGAAGATTTTTGGAAAGAGTATGGAAAATAGTGCAAAAAATCGAAGAACAAGACACAAAGTATGAGATACGAGAAGAAAAATCAGACATCAAAACTAGTAACTCAAAACTCATCGGCCTTTTACACAAAACAATTAAAAAAGTTACCGAAGATATTGAAAATTATAAATTTAATACAGCTATTTCTGCTATGATGATTTTCTTAAATGAATTAGAGCACATTCCTAATGTGTCAAAGACGGTCTTTGACACATTTTTGAAATTACTGGCACCTTTTGCGCCACACATAACTGAAGAAATTTGGACAAATTTGAGGCACAAAACAAGCATTCATTTGGAAAAATGGCCGGAATATGATGAGTCAAAAATAAAAGAAGAAAATACTGTTATTGCCATTCAAATAAACGGTAAAGTTCGTGGACAACTTGAAATAAAGACTGAAGCTTCTGAAGAAACAGTTAAAGAAAGAGCCCTAAAATCAACCGAAATCCAAAAATGGCTTGGAAACAATAAGCCAAAAAAGGTGATTTTCGTACCTAACAGAATTATAAACTTTGTTATTTAACCTTTTAAAATAAAGGTTTTAAAAAAATTGACAAAAATACGTGCTATGATATTATAAATAGTATCAAATATTGTACAATATTTTATGGTGTAATAATTTAATAAATTTATGAAAAAAGGAATTATCAATAATAAAACTTTTGCTTTATCATTTAATCCGAAGCAAGTTGTTAAACGACTTTTAAGTTCTCTGCCAGATAGAGCTCAAGATGTCATAGTAGGTAGATTTGGTTTTAATCCAGAAGGGAAAGAAATGACCCTTGAAGCTATCGGTAAAAAATACGGCATCACCAGAGAAAGGGTGAGACAGATAGAAAACTATGCAATAAATCATATACGCAAAGCTGATACTTACGAAAAAGAAAGTAATGTTTTTGATGAATTGAAAAACACCATCAATAAAATGGGTGGTCTCATCTCTGAAGACGATCTATTGGACTACTTAGGAAAAGATGTTTTGAGTAAAAAATACATTCATTTTCTTTTAGTTGTTGGCGATGATTTTAATAAAATAAAAGAAGATATAGAGTTCAAACATCGTTGGAATATTGATAGCAATCTATCTGACAAAATACACGAGGCAATCAAAAAGCTTTACTCTAAATTGGGAGATGACGATATCATCCCTGAATCAGAAATTATTTCTTCTTTTTTGGAACACCTTAAAGAAGTTGCCGATGAATATAAAAAAGATGAGATATTAACTCGTTGGCTTTCTATTTCTAAAAATATTTCTAAAAATCCTCTCGGGGAATGGGGTAAAACAAAATCTTCAAACATAAAAATAAAAGGAGTGCGTGATTATGCTTACCTCATTCTTCGTAAACACGGTTCACCAATCCATTTTCGTGAAGTAGCCAAACTTATAAGTGAGGTCTTCAATAAAAAAGCTCACGTAGCGACTACTCATAATGAAATAATTAAAGACCCGCGTTTCGTTTTGGTGGGTAGAGGACTTTATGCTCTTAAAGAATGGGGTTATTCTACCGGTATCGTTAGAGATGTCATCTTAGAGATTATCAAAAAAAATGGTCCTTTAAATAAAGAAAAAATATTGGAAAAAGTAATGAAAGAAAGATATGTAAAAGCAAATACAATCATAGTCAATCTTCAAAATCCAAAATATTTCAAAAAAAATAAACAAGGTCTATACACAACACTCTAAAATCTCTGTGCTATAATTTAAAGTATGCAATTAGGTTTTATACCACCCGAAATTTGGAGCGGTTTTTCATTAGCATTTAAATATACTTATGCTTGGTTACCCATTTGGTTGCCAGCTGTTTTTATAGTATCAGCTTTTAGAGCTTGGGTCAGATACAATCAAACCAAATTTTGGCAAAAAGAAGGTTCTGTCTTATTAGAAATAAAACTCCCAAGAGAAATCACCAAATCTCCACTTGCAATGGAAGTGGTATTGGGTGCTTTTCATCAAGGTGGAGGTGAAACCACTTGGATAGATAGAATATGGAAAGGAAAGACTAGATCTTGGTTTTCTTTGGAAATTGTTTCTCTTGGAGGCAATGTTAGATTTTTTATTTGGACTCAATTAAAACATAGAAATAACATTGAAGCTCAAATATATTCTCAATATCCTGAAGTAGAAATATATGAAGTAGAAGACTACGCCAAACCGTTTTATTACAATAAAAATGTAAACCAAATTTGGGCGGCAGAATTTGCCTTAACCAAACCTGACCCATATCCAATCAAAACTTATGTTGATTATGGACTTGATAAAGACCCCAAAGAAGAATTTAAGATTGATCCCATAACTCCAATGATAGAGTTTTTGGGTTCTATTACCGAAGGACATAATATTTGTATCCAGATACTTATCAGGGCTCACAAAAAAAGACGTTTGTTTGATTTATTTGGTGAAAAAGAAGATTCATGGACAGATGAAGCAAAAAAACAAAAAGATGAAATAATAGAAAAGTTAAAAGTAGCCAAAGAAGAGGGAGGTTTTCCTAGAATACCAAGCAAAGGTGAGTCAGACATAATAGCCTCCTTAGAAAGAAGCATCTCGAAGTTTCCATTTGATTGTGGTATTAGAGCAATTTATATAGCAGACAAAGACAAATTTAATCCAGCAAATATTGGTGGAGTATTAGGTTCTGTTAAACAGTATAGTTCTCTTAATCTAAACGGTTTCAAACCTGCTGGGTGGTTTACTGATTTTAATTATCCTTGGCAAGAGTGGTTCGGCAAAAAAGAAAAACTAATGCCAAGGGCTTTAGAAGAATACAAACTTCGTAGATATTTTTATTCACCATGGAGAGGCAAAAAATACCACATCAGTAAACCGTTTGTTTTAAATGTAGAAGAGCTCGCCACTATTTATCACTTCCCAGGTTCTATTGCTAGCACTCCGACCTTTGAAAGAGTGCCTTCACTCAAATCTAAAGCGCCTTCAAATCTTCCTATCTAATCTTCCGTTATTTTTAATGAACAAATTAATCAAATTAAAAAAATTTGTAACGGAGAAAATTGAAATAATCCGTCAAAAAATTTCTTCTAACCCCAAGATTATAATTTGGCGCCTAAAACTCTTTGGATTTCATCCTTTCCTTGGTAAACATTCTTTAAAGATAGTAGGTATTATATTAGCAATCATTTTTATTTATTTTAGTTTTTATATCACAGTTTGGAGATCTCCAAGACCGTTTCCAAGTCAGACACTTTTAAGTATTGAAAGGGGAGAAAATCTTTCTCAAATAGCCAATTTTCTTCAAGAAAAAAAAATAATCCTTTCTCCTTTTTGGCTTAAAACTTTTGTAATATTTTGGGGAGGAGAGAAAAAAGCAGTAGCTGGTGATTATTATTTTCCTAAAGCAATCAATGTCTTCAAAGTAGCTAAAATGATCAGCAAAGGAGAGTTTGGTTTAATCGCTCAAAAAATAACTCTCCCGGAAGGATCTTCCTCTATTGAAATGGCAGAAATATTAAAAAAAGAGTTACCATCCTTTAAGACAGACGATTTTATAAATGAGGTGGCTAATAACAATTATGAAGGTTACTTATTTCCTGATACTTATTTCCTTACACCTAACACCAAGGTTGATGATTTAATATTAATGATGCGAGAAAACTTTGTCAGACAACTTCAAGAATACCGAGAAGACATAGACAAACTTGATAAACCTTTAAATGAGATTGTTATTGTGGCTTCAATCATAGAGGAAGAAGCTAACAATAGTTTGGATACAAAAAGAACAATTTCTGGAATTTTATGGAATAGATTACGACTTGGTATGGCACTTCAAGTTGATGCTCCGTTTGTTTATTATAATGGCAAAAACTCATATACTTTAACTAAAGAAGATATGGTTGAGGACCACTCTTACAATACTTATATCAATAAAGGTTTACCGCCAACTGCTATCACTAATCCTGGAATAGATTCCTTGAGAGCGGCCATCGCCCCAAATCAAACTAATTATTTTTATTTTATGTCGGACAAATATGGTAATATATATTATGCGAAAGATTTTGAAGGCCACAAAAAGAACAGGGAAATGTATTTAGATTAAATCGTCTGTTGAGAATTAAATTTTTTAATATATTATAGTCCTTATGAAAAAAAAGGTTTTTGTGGGATTATCTGGAGGAGTGGATAGCGCGGTCAGTGCGGCGCTTTTAAAGGAACAGGGGTATAATGTTACTGGAGTTTTTATCAAAGCTTGGACGCCAGAGGGTTATCCCTGCACTTGGAAAGAGGAAAGAAGAAGTGCTATGAGAGTAGTAGCAATTTTGGATATTCCTTTTATTACCCTTGATTTAGAAAAAGAATACAAAAAAGAAGTAGTGGATTATATGATTGCAGAATACAAAAAGGGGAGGACTCCAAACCCAGATGTGATGTGCAACAAAGAAATAAAGTTTGGACACTTTTTAAAATTCGCTCTTAAAAATGGAGCTGATTTTGTTGCAACCGGACATTACGCCGTATGTAGCCCGAAGTCGGACATCGGGTCAGCCCGATGTCCGACTTCGGGCTACCAGCTTTCTGAAGGGGCTGACAAAAACAAAGATCAATCTTATTTTCTTTGGACCTTAACTCAAAAACAACTTAAGCGCACTTTGTTTCCAATAGGGGATTTACAAAAATTAGAAGTGAGAAAGCTTGCTGGCAAATTTGGTTTGCCGCAAGCGACAAAAAAGGATAGCCAAGGGCTTTGTTTTTTGGGAAAAATAGATATGAAAGAATTTTTGACCAGATACATCACTCCAAAAAAAGGCAAAGTTTTACTTGCCCCGTATAGCTTCAGTGGAGCGGGGAATGAAAAAGAAGAAGTAATTGGACATCATAAAGGGGCTTTATTTTTCACTATCGGTGAACGTCATGGTTTTACCATCACAAAAAAGACTACCGATGATAGTCCTTTATATGTGATTTCTAAAAATATTAAAAATAATACCATTACAGTTGCTCCAAAAATTACTCCACAACCCAACTCAATACAAGGACAGTCCTTGTACTTAAAAGATGTTAATATCATTGGGAAAATTCCAAGCAAGAAAATATTTTGCCGGATTAGATATCGTCAGGAAAAAATCGGCTGCAGAGTTGAGAAAAAAGGAAATGAACTAAAAGTGATTTTTGATAAACTTCAAGCTGGAATTTCCCCTGGTCAATCTTTAGTTTTATACAATAATGAAATTTGCCTAGGAGGAGGTATAATAGAATAATGAATAATAAATATATAATCAAAGCAACAGGTGAACGAGAAGAGTTTAATTCTCAAAAATTACTCTCTTCTTTAATGCGAGCTCAAGCTAGTAGAGAAATAGCTGAAAAAATAGTAGTTCAAATAGAAAGCGAATTAAAAGAAGGTGATACTACCAGAGAGATTTATCATCATGCTTTCAAATTATTAGAAAATGAAGAGCGACCAGCCGCTGTCAGATATTCATTACGCCGAGCCATCATGGAGCTCGGTCCTACTGGTTTTCCATTTGAAAATTTCATAGCCGAAATATTTAGAACAAAAGGTTTTGAAACCACCACTGATTTTATCGCTCAAGGAGAATGCGCCGAACATGAAATAGACATTACAGCTTGGAATAAAGACAAACTCATTATGATAGAAGCCAAATTCCACAACGAATATGGTGTAAAATCCGATCTCAAAGTAGCTCTTTATATAAAATCCAGATGGGATGATTTAGCCAATCAAGAATTTGAAAATTTTGGTCCAAACAAAAGAAAATTGGATGAAGGGTGGCTCATCACTAACACCAAATTTTCTGAATCAGCTATCAAATATGCTAAATGCAGAAATATGAAATTAATTGGTTGGAATTATCCAGAAAAAGGCAATCTCCAAGATATGGTAGAAGAAGCTCATTTACACCCAATCACTTGCCTCAACAGTATTACTCAAAGTGATGAAAAACTTTTGATGGAAGCGGGTATAGTTCTTTGCAAACAAGCCAAAGACAATCCAGATATTTTAAAACAAACTGGCCTATCAAACGAAAAAATTGAAAAAATGATGAAAGAGATAGATTTAATCCAAAAATAGAATGGCCTGGTATAGAAAAAAACTTTATGATCCTAAGTCAAAAGAAGCTTTCAAAGTGAGTCGAAGTAAAATAGATTTATTTATAGAATGCCCGCGATGTTTTTATTTAGACCGACGCATTGGTGTCTCTCGTCCACAAGGTTTTCCTTTCAACTTAAACAGTGCGGTGGACACTTTGCTTAAAAAAGAATTTGATATTCATCGCAAACAACAAACCCCACACCCACTCATGGACTCATACAGTATTGATGCAATACCTTTCCAACATGAAAAGATAGACATTTGGCGAGAAAATTTTACTGGCGTAGAGACTTTTTATGAGCCGACAAATTTTGTGGTTTTTGGCGCTGTGGACGATATTTGGGTAGATAAAAATAATACTCTTATGGTGGTAGACTACAAAGCTACAAGTAAAAACGAAGAAGTAAACCTAGATGCAGAGTGGCAAGATGGTTACAAAAGACAGATGGAAGTTTACCAGTGGCTCTTGAGACAAAATGAATTTAAGGTTAGCGACACTGGATATTTTGTTTATGCCAATGGCAAAAGAGATAGGGAAGCCTTTGACGGCAAACTAGAGTTTGATATAAAACTAATTCCTTATGAGGGTAAGGCCGATTGGGTAGAAAAAACTTTAATGAATATGAAAAAATGTTTAGACACAAACGAAATCCCCAAAGCTTCTCCGACTTGCGAATATTGTAAATATATAAACAAAGTCAATAATGCTACAAAATAAAAAAAACAAAAAGGAATTAATGAGAAAAATAAAAGATGAGGTGGTGGCGTTAAAGAAGTCACCACTTTATAAATTTAGAATTGAAAACAAAAATTTACCAGTCATCGGACAAGGGAATCACGACGCTGAAATAATGTTTATCGGAGAAGCTCCGGGCAAAAATGAAGCTCAAACTGGTTTTCCTTTTTGTGGCGCTTCGGGCAAAATTTTAGATGAGCTACTAGCGTATATTGGTATGAATCGCGAAAAAGTATACATCACCAATATAGTCAAAGACAGACCGCCACTAAACAGAGACCCATCACCAGAAGAAATAGAAATATACGGACCATTTTTGGACAGACAAATAGAAATCATCCAACCAAAAGTCATCGTTGGTTTAGGCAGATATTCAATGGAATATGTAATGAGAAAATTTGGGCTTGAGTCAAAGTTAGGGACCATCAGTAAACTCCACGGTCAAGTCTTTGACACTACTCTTCCGTATGGTAAAGTCAAAATAATCCCTCTCTATCATCCAGCTGTCGCTGTATACAATTCTCACACAAAAGATATACTCAAAAAAGATTTTGAAATTTTGAAAAAAGTTTAGACCTTTAAAATTTTCTGAAACTTTTTAGAGTCTTTGTATTTACCGACAATTGCCATATTAAGACAATCATTTTTTATTAAAGATTTTGCCACTCTAGCAATATCTTGAGAAGTCACTTTTTCAATTTCTTTTTCCTGATCTTTTGGGGTTTGTATTTTATCACTTAAAATTTCTTGCATACCATAAAACTCGGTTAAAGAATCTGAAGATTCAAGCCCTAAATACATATTACCAATTAGAAAATCTTTGGCTTTTCTCAATTCAGCCCCATTTATTTTGTTATCTCTTATTTTTTTTAATTCTCCAAGAATACCAAGGATACCTTCGTCAACTCTTTTTGAATCAACTCCAGCCGTAACCATCAAAACTCCATGATCTGTTAATTGATCAACATAAGACTTTACATAATAACAAATACCAAGTTCATCTCTCATTTTTTGAAATAATCGAGAACTCATTCCTCCACCTAATACAGCAGAAAGAACTTTCAGAGCTGGCGTGTTTTTATCATTAGTATCAAAAGCTCTAACTCCAATTATTAGATGTGTTTGATCAGTATCTTTGTATTTTATTTTTATAGCTGGTTTAGTTTGTTTTTCTTTTACCTTCAATTTTTTCTTTTTCTTTCCGGTAGGAATTTTCTCAAAATATTTTTGAACTTTTTTAAATATATCTTTGGCTTCAACATTACCAGCAACCAAAATTATAGTAGATTCAGACTTGTAGAGATCTTTTCTATAATTTACAAAATGATCACGAGTAAACGCACGAATATTATTTATAGTTCCAATTATAGGCCAACCAGCAGGTTGATCTCCATACAAAAGTTCATTCCAAACATCATGAACACTTCTCATAGGCAAATCTTCATACATATTTAACTCTTCTATAATAACCCCTTTTTCTCTTTCTAAATCATCAACTGGAAAAGTAGGATTAAGATACATATCAGCAATGATCTCAATCATTTTTTCTTTATGTTTTGAATGTGCCTTAGCCCAATATCCTGTAAACTCTTGCGAAGTAAATGCATTGTTTTGAGCTCCCATAGCGTCAAATTCTTTGGCAATATCCATTGCTGTTGGTCTTTTTTTTGTTCCCTTGAAACACATATGTTCAAGAAAATGAGAGAGTCCGTTTATTTTTTTTGTCTCATATTTTGATCCAGCTTCAATTAAACTCATCACTGTTACAGAAAGAGTATCTTTCATAGGAATAACCACTATCCTCAAACCATTTTTCAAAACCTTTTTTTTGTAATTCATAATGCTATACAATATACCTACAATTTCCTTTTAAATCAAATTTGGAAAGCTACATTTTTTGTTGTAAAATAGGAGTATGAAAAAGAAAGGTGTTACAGACAATAGAGCAAGTAGTGGGTTAATAGGGATAAAAAATAATATGACCTCGGGAGAAATTAGAAAAAAATATTTGGATTTTTTGATGATAAAAAATAAGTAGATAAAATGCAAAAAGATTTTGATAGGTGGAATGAGATTAAAAAGAAAACGGAATCGGAGCAATCTAGATTGTATACTGTTCGCGAAATTTGGTGGTGCAGACTTGGGTTAAACGTAGGAACAGAACAAGATGGAAAAGGCAAACTGTATCTTAGACCTTGTATCATCTTAAGAGGATTTGGACCAGATGCCTGCATGGTTGTTCCTCTAACCACATCTCCACGTAAACACGCCTTGCGTATACCGGTCGGAAAAATTGAAGAGGAAGAAGCAAGAGCAAATATTTCTCAAATACGAATTATTGATACGAGACGTCTGGTAGAAAAAATTGGTTTTCTTGATAAAGATATATTTACAAATTTAAGAAAAACCACCAGAGAATTACTCTGACAGCTTTCCTAAAATTCTCCCCCTTGCGGGGGTAAGGCCGAAGCCAACTGTGCTAGTAGTATAGCAAAATAAAATAAAAAGTCAAATCAAAAAGTGGATAAAATATGTTAAATTTATAATATGACCTCGGGAGAAATTAGAAAAAAATATTTAGAGTTTTTTGAGAGCAAAGGACACAGAGTGATTCCGAGCGCTTCGCTCATTCCCGAAAATGATCCTTCGGTGCTTTTCACTACCGCCGGTATGCATCCGCTTGTCCCTTACTTGCTTGGCGAAAAACATCCTTCAGGAAACAGATTGGTTGATGTTCAAAAATGTATAAGAACAGGTGATATTGAAGAAGTAGGAGATGCAAATCACCACACTTTCTTTGAGATGCTCGGTAACTGGTCTTTAGGGGACTATTTTAAAAAAGAAGCTATCGAATACAGTTTTGAATTTTTAACTTCAAAAGAATGGCTGGGTTTAGACAAAAATCGCTTATCTGTTTCGGTTTTTGAGGGAGATAGTGACGCACCATTTGATGATGAAGCTTTTGAAAAATGGAAATCATTAGGGATTTCTGAAAAAAGAATAGCTAAACTACCAAAGAAAAATAATTGGTGGGGACCAGCCGGAGAAATCGGTCCCTGTGGGCCAGATACAGAAATGTTTTATTGGATAGGAGATCCAGAGAAGACACCTGAAAGTTTTAATGATGATAATCCAGAGTGGCTTGAGATCTGGAATGATGTCTTTATGCAATACAATAAAACTGCAGAAGGAAATTTTGTTCCTCTCACTCAAAAAAATGTTGATACCGGAATGGGTCTTGAAAGAACTTTAGCAGTGATGAATAGTTTGGATGACAATTACAAAACAGATCTCTTCTGTCCAATCATTGAAAAAATAGAAAATCTTTCAACTAAAAAATATGATGGAGAAAATATAAAAGCGATGCGCATAATTGCTGACCATTTAAAAGCTACTACTTTTATTTTAGGTGATGAAAAGGGTATAGCTCCGGGGAATACCGGCCAAGGTTATGTTTTGCGTCGCTTGATTCGCCGTGCTATCCGTTATGGAAAACAAATCAGTTTAAAATCTTTTACCAAACAGATTTCAGAAGTTGTAGTCACAATGTATAAAGATGTTTATCCAGAACTTTCAAAAAATAAAGATTTCATTTTCAATAATCTAAACCAGGAAGAAGAAAAATTTGAAAAAACTTTAGAAAATGGTTTGAAAGAATTTGAAAAGGGAACTAACCCATTTGTACTTTTCACTTCTTATGGTTTCCCGTTTGAACTGACCAAAGAATTGGCCAAAGAAAAAGGAATTGAAATAGATGAAAATAAATTTAATGAAGAATTAAAAAAGCATCAAGATCTTTCTCGGACATCAAGTGCGGGTATGTTTAAAGGTGGATTATCAGACGCCGGAGAAGAAACCAAAAAATTGCACACCGCCACTCACTTACTTCGTCAAGCGCTAGAGATTGTTTTGGGGGAGTCAATCAGACAAAAAGGAAGCAATATAAACTCCGAAAGGTTGCGTTTTGATTTTGGTTTTAGCAGAAAGATGGCCGATGAAGAAAAACAAAAAGTTGAGACCCTGGTCAATCAAAAAATTTCTGAAAACCTGCCAGTTAATAAAGTGATAATGAAAAAGGAAGAAGCCGAAAAAACTGGTGCTGTTCATGCTTTTGGTGATAAGTATGGTGATGAAGTCAGTATATATTATATAGGAAAATCTTTAGACAAAGCTTGGTCAAAAGAATTTTGTGGTGGTCCACATGCCGAAAATACTGGCGACTTAGCCAGTATTGAAGGTCCCGAGGAGAACCCGAGGGATAAGGAAAGAAAGAGAATTTTCAAAATCACCAAAGAAGAAGCAGTTTCTCTCGGTGTCCGCCGCATTAAAGCAGTCTTAGAATAAAATAATTTATCCACAAATAACCCGAAGTCCAACTTCGGGTTATTTATTTTTTATGATATAATTAAATTTATTACAAAAAATTTATGCAAAGAAAAGAAAACTTTGTGGAAGGCGAATTTTATCATCTTTATAACAGAGGAAATAGTAAACAAAATATTTTTCTTGATAATCAGGACAGAAAACGTTTTATAAAGATGCTGTATCTTGCAAACTCAATAAAAGGAATTAATTTCAAGGACGATATTGTTAAAAAGAAAATAAACGTTTGGGAATTTGATAGGGAGGAACCAATTGTTTCAATCGGA
>PCXM01000031.1:7458-18423 GCA_002771075.1 Candidatus Zambryskibacteria bacterium CG10_big_fil_rev_8_21_14_0_10_34_34 | reverse complement strand
GGGCTGAAAGTGAAAAGAAGTGCAATAAGTATTTTTATGCAAAAAGTTTGTACTTCCTACTCAAAATATTTTAATACTAAATATAAAAGAACAGGTGGATTATTTGAAACTAATTTTAAAAGTTCTTATATAGATACTGATACATATTCAAAATATATTTTTTCTTATATTCATTTAAATCCTGTTAAACTTATTGACTCTGGATGGAAAGAAAAGGGAATTAAAGATATTGAAAAAACAAAAAATTTCCTAGAAAATTATGAGTGGAGTAGTTATCAGGATTATTGTGGAAAAAAAAGAGATCAAAATAAAATTTTATCAAAAAAAGATTTTCCAGAATATTTTAATAACCCTAAAATATTTAAAAAAGAAATTTTCGAATGGTTATCTTTTAACCCTGACATTAGCCCGAAGTTGGACTTCGGGCTAGAACCTAATGATTTAGATAAATAAAAAAATAAACTTGAGTTTAAAATAGTAAAAACTAAAATTATTGCAAATTTTGTTTTAAACATTTTTCCCCAATTTTATTGCGCATAAAGTAAAATAAAAGTGTATAATAAAACTATGCCAAGAATACAATTTAGTGATGTTACACCTCCCAACAATAGAAGAAGCATACGAGATGTGCCTATTCCTAATGGTGGCAAGAGAAAAGTTCCTATTACTATAAATACTAAAAATATTCCTGTCTACCAACCAAAGGATGGTTCACCTTTGGCGGAAAAAAAAGTTTCAGTATCGGATTTTGATTCCAAAATGTCAGCAATAACAGAAAAGAAAAATAGTGGCGCTTATGAATATTATTACCCTAAAGAAAAATCGGCTGGAGAGCAATATAAAAACAAAAAAAAGCAATGGGTTTTCGGTGGTGTTATTTTATTTTTAATTATTATATTTATTGTAGGGATGATGACTGTCTTTTCTTCTGCCACCATAAACATTACCCCAAAAAATCAGGAAATCAGTGCCAACATAAGTATCATTGGCGCAAACAATAAAATAGAAGAAGGTACAGTCAAATATGAAGTCATTAAATTAACAAATTCAAAAACTGTTTCTGTACCGGCAACAGGAGAAGAAGATGTTGAATTAAAATCTTTTGGTAAAATTATAGTCTACAATAATTTTTCTTCAGAACCACAGAGACTTATCATTCGCACCAGATTTGAAAGTCCAGAAGGTTTAATATATAGAATACCAGAATCAATTGTTGTCCCCGGAAAAACTGAAAAAAATGGGAAAGTGATGCCGGGTAGTTTAGAGGTAACAGTTTTTGCTGATGAAGCTGGAGAAAAATACAACATAAGTAAAACTGATTTTACTATCCCTGGTTTTAAAAATGACACTGACCGTTACAAAACTTTTTATGCAAGATCTGTTACTGATATGACTAGCGGTTTTATAGGAAAAATGAAAAAAGTTTCCGAAAATGATAAACAGATAGCTTTGCAAAACATTCAATCAGAATTAGAGTCAGAACTTAAAAAAGATCTCGCGTCAAAAGTGCCGGAAGGATTAACTTTACTTTCCAATGCTATCACTTACGAATCTAAGGAATTGTCTCCAGTAGAAGAATCTTCATCTGTTATTATAGGTAAAGAAGTCACTGCTTATGCACTAATGATAAATACCGAAGATTTATCCAAAAAAATAACAGACGAACATATAGTCAGCTTGGAAGATTGGATTAACATTAGACCTATTATTGTAGATTTCTCTTCTTTAAGTATTAAAAATATGCCAGAAAATTTAACAACTAATGAAAATCTAGATTTAGAAATAAACGGCAAAACAATAGTTTGGGCAAATATAGATACTGATTCCATAAAAGAAAGACTTTTGGGCGCTCCCAAAAAAGAAGCGGCTAACC
Source organism: Candidatus Zambryskibacteria bacterium CG10_big_fil_rev_8_21_14_0_10_34_34 (assembly GCA_002771075.1). Lineage (GTDB taxonomy): Bacteria > Patescibacteriota > Minisyncoccia > Phycocordibacterales > WO2-35-19 > WO2-35-19. The sequence continues at coordinate 16,550 of PCXM01000031.1, read as the reverse complement.
TTATTGACGAATTTGTTGGTATTTCTAACATAACCGCTACAATAAGACCTGTTTGGAAACGATCTTTTCCTAAAGACCCTTTTAAAATAAACGTTCAAACAATAACCGACAGATAAACTTGACACTAATATGGCTTATATGCTAGTCTTTTCTCATAGTCGGTTGTTTTATTTCATAAATGATAGATAAAGAAAGGCAGGAAATAAGTGTTGGTATGATAACGGAAGCGCTTCCAAATGCGTTTTTTCGTGTCAAATTAAAAGAAGCAGAGGTGCTTGCATATTTATCAGGCAAAATGAGACTCCATAGAATCAAAGTAATGATTGGAGATTTAGTAGAAGTCGTTATTGACCCCTATGGAGGCAAAGGGAGAATTGTGCGCAGACTTGATAATAGAAAAGCTAATCTGAATAATTAGAAATGAAAGTAAAAGCTTCAGTAAAAACAATGTGTCCAAAATGTCAACTAGTCCGCCGAGGGGGCATTTTGTTCGTTGTATGTAAAAACAATCCAAAACATAAACAAAGACAAGGTTAACAAATAAAAAATGCGTATATTAGGAATTACAATCCCAGAAGATAAAAGACTTGAAATAGGTTTAACCGCCATTTTTGGAATTGGACGCTCTCAAGCCAAAAATATTTTAGATAAAGCTAAAGTAGATTGGGGAATAAAATCAAAAGATTTAAGTACCGAAAAAGAAAATGAAATAAGAAAATTAATAGAAAAAATAAAAGTTGAAGGTGATCTAAAGAGAGAAATAGCTGGAAACATAAAAAGACTTAAAGATATCAAATGTTATAGAGGGGTCAGACATTTACGATTATTACCATCTAGAGGACAAAGGACCAAAACCAATTCACGTACTCGCCGCGGAAATACCAGAAAAACTATGGGTACCGGAAGAAGAGCTATAGATAAAAAATAAAAAAATATGGGAAAGAAAAGAATTATAAAAGTAGATGAAAATCAAGAGCCAAAAATAGATGGTGAAGTAAAAGATGTGACCAAAAATGATGAAATTAAAACAAACACAGACAAAATTAAAACTTTTGGTAAAAAAAGATTTGATTCTGGATTACTTCATGTCAGATCTACTTACAACAACACAGTATTGGTGCTAACGGATAAAAAAGGTAATGTTCTTGCTAGTTCTTCTAGTGGTAAATTGGGTTTTAAAGGAGCAAAGAAGGGAACACCATTTGCTGCCGCCAAAGTGGGTGAAACTTTGGCCATAAAAGCTCAATCTTTAGGTATCAAAGAGATTGAAGCTATCGTCAAAGGAGTAGGTTCAGGACGAGAATCAAGCATTAGAGGTTTTATATCAAAAGGTATAAATTTAAATTCGATTAAAGATGCTACTCCAATACCTTATAATGGCCCAAAACCAAAGAAACCAAGAAGAGTTTAAATTTAAAAAACATTAAATACAAATTATTATGATAATTGGACCAAAATACAAAATAGCTCGCAGACTTCAAGCTCCTATTTTTGAAAAAACTCAAACTCAAAAATTCAGTCTTAGAGAAGAGCGTAAAAATAAAAAAAGATCTTTTAGAAAACAAAAGACTGATTATGGTATCCAATTAAATGAAAAACAAAAAGCCAGAATGTTCTATTGTGTGACAGAAAAACAATTTGCGAAATATGTAAAACAAGCTTTAGAAAAAAAAGTAAGCTCTCCTACTGTCACTTTATTAAAATCTTTAGAGCATCGTCTAGACAATGTAGTTTGGAGAGCTGGTATTTTACCAACACATCTGTCCGCTAGACAAGCCGTAGCCCATGGTCATTTCTTAGTAAACGGCAAAAGAGTTTATGTACCTTCTTACTCCGTTTCTTTGAAAGACAAAATAACTATTCGCGAAAGAAGTAAGGGAAGCAAATTATTTAATGAATTAGAAGAAAAAATGAAAGAAACACAATCACCAGATTGGATGTCTTGGGACAATATCAAAAAAGAAATTTCAATAAAAGAGGGGACTATCGCGGAAAAGGCTGATCTTTTATTTGACCTTGGTCAAGTAATAGAATACTACCAAAGATAACATTTAATAATAGAATTTTATTTAATTTTAACTTTTAATATTATGACAGCAGAAAACTTTGATAAAAATATAATCTTACCTTCAAAACCAAAGATTGTATCAGAAGAAAACAACAAGGCAATCTATGAAATAGATGGTTTTTATCCTGGGTATGGTTTTACTATCGGCAATAGTCTTCGTCGCATCATTCTATCTTCTTTACCGGGAGCAGCTATTACTTCAATAAAAATAGATGGTGTCAGCCACGAGTTTTCTTCAATCAAAGGAGTAAAAGAAGATATGGTTATGATAATGTTAAATATGAAAAGATTGCGTATCAAGATGATTACTGATGAACCTCAAATTCTCACTATAAAAGCAAAAGGAGAAAAAATTGTAACTGGAAAAGATATTGAAGTGCCAGGACAGGTAGAGATCATAAACCAAGAGCTTATTATCGCTACTCTAACAGACAAAGATTCAGAATTAAATATAGAGATAACAGTTGAAAAAGGTTTGGGCTTCGTTAGCCGTGATAAACTCGGAAAGGAAAAAGTTGATATAGGCACTATCGTCATAGATGCCAACTTTACTCCAATTTTAAAAGTAAATTATGAAGTTGAAAATATGCGAGTAGGTGATCGCACAGATTTTAATCGTCTAAGGATATCTATAGAAACTGATGGCAGTTTGACCCCAAGAGAAGCTCTTGAAAAATCAATCCTTATTATGATAGAACAATTAAAAGCTATTATTGGTTTTAAGGAAAAAGAAGATCTTTCTATTAAAAAGATAGAGGAATCATCTTTGGCTGATAAAAAATACAATGAAGATAGTTCTCAAAAAATGGATCCAGAATTCTTAAAAACCCGTATTGAAAACTTAAATCTTGGAGCCAGAACTTTAAATGCCCTTTCAAGCGCTAACATCAGAACCATCGGCGGTTTAGCTAGAAAGAAAGAGAAAGATATTTTAGAAATAGAAGGTCTTGGCGCAAAAGGAGTAGCTGAAATCAAAAGGATTTTAGGAGATCATGGCATTGTATTGAAATAATTTTCCATTTTTATTTTTAAATTTTAAATTTATTATGAGACATCACAATGTAAACAGAAAATTCGGAAGAGTTCGCAAAGTAAGAAAAGCTTTAATAAATTCTCTTGCTCGTTCTTTAGTGTTGTATAAAAAAATAGAAACCACCGAAGCTAAAGCCAAAGAATTAAGACCATTTGCTGAAAAACTTATCACAAAAGGCAAATTACAGACCGTAGCGGCTAGAAGAGCAATAACAGCTATCATTGGACCGAAAGCAACAAAAATAGTTGTTGATACTCTAACTAAAGAATATGAAAACAGAAAAGGTGGTTTTACCAGAATTACCAAATCAAAAACAAGGCTTTCAGATGGTAGTAAAATGGCTATTATATCCTTTGTAAAATAAAATTATGGAACACACAACAATAGAGGCAACTGGCAAAAAAATAGGTAGATTGGCAAGTGAGATTGCTATTCTCTTGATGGGTAAAAACCGTCCTGATTTTGCTCGCAACGCTATACCAAACATTAAAGTAAAAGTAACGAACGCTGGAAAGATTTCTGTCACCAGCAAAAAAATGGATAATGAAGTTTATAAAAATTATTCCGGTTATCCTAGTGGTTTAAAAGAAAGACCTATGAAAAAAGTAGTGGCAGACAAGGGTATGAAAGAAGTTTTAAGAATAGCCATAAAAGGAATGTTACCAAAAAATAAGTTGAGAGACAGGATGATGAAAAATTTAATAATTAGTGAATAAAATGACTACTACAGAAAAAACAATAAAAACAAAAGTATCTAAAGACCGATATGTTGAAGCGGTCGGCCGAAGGAAAACCTCTATTGCTAGAGTGCGTCTTATTCCCGCTTCAAAAAACACTTTCAAAATAAATGACCGAGATTTGGCGGCATATTTTCCAACTGAAGAACTTCGTAAAATAGTAGAAGAAGCTATAAATAAAGTAAAAATAGGGACTTTTGATGTTTCTGTACATATCAGAGGTGGCGGTGTTCATTCTCAAGCAGAAGCAGTCAGACACGGCATCTCCAGAGTTTTCGTAAAAATAGACGAAAATTTAAAACCAAAATTAAAAGTAGCCGGCTTTTTGAAACGCGACCCCCGAGCTAAAGAACGTCGTAAATTTGGCCTCAAGAAAGCCAGAAAATCTGCTCAATGGAGCAAGAGATAATTTAATATGCAAGATAAAAATAAAAAATATAATTCAGAAGAAACTGAAGATGTGATTTTTGATAATGAAGAGGGAGAGAGCAATCCAACTTTTTTAGTCAAAAAACTGCGAGAAAAAATCAAAAAACTGGAAGACCAAAACCGGGAATATTTGATTGGTTGGCAAAAAGAAAGAGCCGACAGCATAAACTTACGCAAAAGACTAGATGAAGAAAAAAAGGAGTATACCAAATTTGCCAAAGAAGATATCGCGACCGAACTTATTTCCGTCCTTGACTCATTTGATTCAGCTTTTAAAAATAAAGAGGCCTGGGAAAAAGTAGATGAAAATTGGAGGCGGGGGGTAGAATACATTCATTCTCAACTTATAAATGTTTTAGCTAATCATGGTGTTTCTATTATCAATCCATTAGGTGAACAGTTTGACCCAAACCGCGACGAAGCCATTACAATGGTTACCATTGTAAATGAAAAAGAAGATGGCAAAATATTAGAAGTAGAAAGCGTCGGCTACAAACTCCAAAACAAAATCATCCGCGCCCCTAAAGTCAAAGTAGCAGAATATAAATTATAGTATGTCAAGTGCATCAATAATCAGATTAGGTTATAATTTCAGTCGTGAATACTTAATTTTAAGTATCATTTATATATTTTTAAAAAAATTATTATAAATTAACTAAAATCTACTATGTCAAAAATAATTGGAATTGATTTAGGAACCACCAACTGCGCCGTAGCAGTAATGGAAGCGGGCAATCCTAAAATAATTGAAAACATTGAAGGGTCTAGAACCACTCCTTCAATAGTAGCTATCTCAAAAACAGGTGAAAGATTGGTTGGTCTTTTAGCTAGAAGACAATCTGTAACTAATCCTAAAAATACTGTCTTTGGTATCAAAAGATTTATTGGTCACAATTTTGATGAAGAAACAGTTCAAAAAGATAAAGGGGCTGTCCCTTTTGAAATTTCGTCCTCAAATACCAAGGGAGTTCAAGTAAAAATGAATGAAAAATATTATCGGCCAGAAGAAATCTCTGCGATGATACTTTCAAAACTTAAAACTGATGCCGAAACTAAACTAGGAGAAAAAGTGACAGAAGCCATCATTACCGTGCCAGCTTACTTCAATGACGCTCAAAGAAAAGCCACCAAAGACGCTGGACAAATAGCTGGACTTGACGTCAAAAGGATTATCAACGAACCAACAGCGGCTGCTCTAGCTTATGGTTTTAACAAAAAGAAAAACGAACAAATTATTGTTTTTGATTTTGGAGGTGGCACTTTTGATATATCAATATTAGAAATAGGAGATGATGTTGTAGAAGTCAAAGCAACCGATGGAGACTCTCACTTAGGCGGTAAAGATATCGACCAAAAAATCATTCACTGGTTGGCAGATGAATTCAAAAAAGAATCTGGAATTGATGTTACCAAAGACCCGCTAGCTCTCCAAAGACTAGATGAAGCGGCAGAGAAGGCCAAAATAGAACTTTCAACTGCTACTGACACAGAAGTTAATATTCCTTTTATTACTTCCGATTCTTCTGGTCCTCGTCATCTTCTTATCAAAATAAACAGAGCCAAATTAGAAGAACTTACTGACGAATTTATCCAAAGAGCAATGAAGATTACCAAACGAGCTATTGAAGCTTCACCTTTTAAAGTAAATGAGATAGAGGAGGTAATCCTAGTTGGTGGTCAAACCAGAATGCCCAAGATGATAGAGGAAGTAAAAAAATTCTTTGGCAAAGAACCAAATAAAAGTATCAACCCAGATGAAGTTGTGGCGCTCGGTGCCGCTATTCAAGGAGGCATAATTGGTGGGGATGTTAAAGATATCTTACTCTTAGATGTTATCCCACTATCTCTTGGTATTGAAACTATGGGCAACGTAGCTACAAAGTTGATTGATCGTAATACCACTATCCCAGCTTCCAAATCTCAAGTCTTTTCAACCGCAGCAGACAATCAAACTAGCGTTGAAATCCATGTAGTCCAAGGAGAAAGGCCTTTGGTAGCCGATAACCGAAGTTTGGGCAGATTTGTCTTAGATGGCATTCCACCCTCTCCACGTGGTGTTCCACAAATAGAAGTAACTTTTGATATAGATGCTAACGGTATTTTAAATGTAAAAGCTAAAGACAAATCAAGTGGAAAAGAACAATCTATAAAAATAGAAGGTTCTAGCGGTCTTTCAAAAGAAGAAATAGAAAAAATGCAAAAAGAAGCCGAAGCTCACGCGTCAGATGATGCCAAGAAAAAAGAAATGGTAGAAGTTAAAAACTTAGCAGAACAACTAATTTACACCACCGAAAAAGCTCTCAAAGAAGCCGAAGGGAAAATAACTGAAGAAATAAAAAAAGGAGTAGAAACTAAAGTTGAAGAACTCAAAAAAGTGAAAGACGGAGAAGATATGGCAACAATAAAAACCGCTACCGAAAATCTTTCTAAGGAAATTCAAAAAATAGGAGAGTATATGCAGAAAAATCCAACCACTGAACCCAATCAAACTGCCTCCGCTGAAAGCTCCCAGTCTTCGCAAGATGCTACGGCGGAGCAAGCCAACGAGCCGAAGGAAGAAAAGGAGGAAGAACCAAAAACTAAAGATCAAAAACCACCTGAAGAAACCAAATAAAAATCAACACCCAAACATCCGATGTTTGGCAAAAGTGTCAAGGTTCAACCTTGACACTTTTGCCAAACAAATTGCCGCACCTTACTTACGCTCGGTGCGGCCATCTCTTAAGTAGAGAGTTCAAACTTTTTATCTTTCTATGAATAGCTTCCAGAAAGAAAGTTTCTTCTTTTCTTCGTATTTTGCCAGTTCAACTCGTTCCTTGTCCGTCAGTGGTATGGGAAATTTAAGAGTTTTCATGGGGAAAACTAAAACAATCCCAGAAATATTTCCCGATTGGACATTCTCATAAACCGGCTTCTTGTCTTCCGGACACACCATCTCAACTTGAACTGCTTCGCCAAACTTTAACGTCATTAGTTGGAAGAGATGGAATTGATCGAGCTCATCATTCGGATTGCCGGATACCCTCAATCTGATACCCGTTTCGTTACTCTCTATCACCTCTAAACGAAGCACCGTGCACCTCCTAAATTTGATATTACACTTATTTTTGAGATAATCAATAAAAAGGTAATAACCCATCCCGCCCACTCTCGTGTGGCCCTTCCCTTATAACAAGGGAAGGGGGCGAGCATTTTTCACTTAAATGTATAATGATCAACTTCAAAAATTTAGACGACGGCAGTTAAGAAAAAATCCGACCGAAGCAGAAACAATTTTATGGCAGGAAGTTAGAGACAAAAAGATGAGCAACCTTAGATTTCATAGGCAATATAGTGTGAGTCCATACATTTTGGATTTTTTCTGCCCCAAAATTAGACTTGCAATAGAATTAGATGGAGATCAGTATAAAAGTGCTAAAGAGTATGATGCAGAAAGAGAATCTTTTTTAAAAGGTAAAGGAATTATCACTATTAGATTTTGGAATAACGAAATACTCAAAAATTTACCAGATGTTTTAGAAAAAATTACAGAAGTCCAACGCTCGCTACCCCCCCTTGTAATAAGGGAGGAACCACACAAAGTGAGAAGGGTGGGTTATTTACTTGAAATTATGCTTATTTTTGCTATACTCAAGTCTTATGAAAGACTACTATCAAATACTGGGCATAGACAAAAAAGCTTCAAAAGATGAAGTTAAAAAAGCTTTTAGGAAGCTAGCTCATAAACTGCATCCAGACAAAAAGGGAGGTGATATAGAAAAATTCAAAGAAGTAAACGAGGCTTACACTGTCCTTTCTGATGACCAAAAAAGATCTCAATACGATATGTATGGACAAAGCTTTGCAGGAGCTAACTCTGGCACAAGTGGTTTTGGCGGTTTCCAAGGCAATTGGGAAGACATCGCCAGACAAGCTGGATCAGCTTCGGGCTGGGATTTTTCCGGGTTTGCAAATAGTAGGGGAGGTTTTTCAGCCGAAGGGTTTGATTTTGGAGATATTTTTGGAGATATTTTTGGTAATAATCAAAGAACTAAAACAAAAAGAGGCCGAGACATATCCATAGACATAGAACTTCCTTTTGAAGAAGCTATTTTTGGAGTAGAGCGAAATGTTCTTTTAAACAAAATATCAATTTGCAACATTTGTAATGGCACTGGAGGCAAAAAAGGAACCGAGATGAAATCTTGCGAGACTTGCAATGGTAAAGGGAAAATAAGAGAAATTAAAAAAACAATTTTTGGCTCTATTGAAATGGCTCGTGTATGTTCAGTCTGCGCCGGTGAAGGTAAAATTCCAAAAGAAAAATGTGATTTTTGTGATGGTTTAGGTATTCTCAAAAAAGAAGAAGAAGTTAAAATAAAAATCCCAGCTGGCATAGACAATGGAGAAATGATTCGCCTTTCTGGAGCAGGAGAAGCGGTCAAAGGAGGAGCCCCTGGAGATCTTTATATAAAAATTCATGTAAAAACCCATAGAGTATTTCATAAAGAAGGCAATGATTTAGTGATGAATTTAGAAGTCAAATTATCTGACGCCCTTCTTGGAGCTAAAATAGATATCCAAACTCTAGACGGACTTTCTTCACTTAAAATACCAGAAGGAGTAAACACCGGCGATATCTTGCAAATAAAAAATAAAGGAGTGCCAAACCAGAATAGAGGTCGTGGAGATATTTTAGTCAACATCCGCGTAACTTTACCCAAAAAACTTTCTAAATCAGCACACGAAGCTATCCAAAAATTGAAAGAAGAAGGATTATAATAAAAAAAATACAAAAAATTTGGAGGAATTAAAAACAAAAAAGAGAGTTTGAGTAAAATTTTTA
>PCXM01000031.1:0-7443 GCA_002771075.1 Candidatus Zambryskibacteria bacterium CG10_big_fil_rev_8_21_14_0_10_34_34 | reverse complement strand
CTACTATCGTCTATAGGAGATATAATGGTATTGATTATGAATAATGAATTTGGAACAAAAAAAAGTTTTGTAACTATTAAAAAATTGGCTGTTTTATTTGTGGTGGTTATTGTCATAATAATAGCGGGAGCAGTGTATTGGGCTAAGTTTCGCCAAGTAGAAATTGAAAGAGGTATTGTAATAGACCCACCTACTGTGATTGCCATTGATATAACTAAGATGCCTACTGGAATACCCACTGATTTGCCTATAGAAGAAGATGTTCAAATTTTACAAAATTTTGAAACTCAAGAAGAGGGGACTAATAAATTTCAATCTACTAGACAATATATAAGTAAGAAATCATTTGGAGAAAATGTAAGTGTATATTCTGATTATTTTTTCAAAAATGAAGAATGGAGTATTAATTCCCCAATAATTGGAGATGATCTAGTTACTTTTGTGGCTGAGGGAGTAAATGGGGAAGAGATGCTTATTAGCATAGGTAAAACTGATTTAGAAAGTCAAACTGTAATAAGTATAAATTTGATTTATACAAAAGAATAAATAAAATATTTAATTTCCTCAAAGAAAAAGACCGTCTGGAGTTTGCATATGAATGCAACAAACTCGCAGACGGTCTTTGGTTTCTGTGGTCCCACTGCCTCGGGCCGAATTGCCGGAGGCAGGGGAAAGGAGAAATTAGTGGAGAGCGGTCATTTATCATAACCACCTCACTGTTTGACGATGAGCCAGAAGATTTCACTCCTCCGCCCATCGTATGTTTCAAACCACATAGGAACCGAATCCCGAGGAGCTGGTGGCTCTCCCGGTAACGGAATCCGAGGGGTGATCCCCGAAGGAACTCGGAAGTTGATTTGACAAAGACCTCTAAAAGCAAAGGTTCTGCCAAGCCAAACGATCTCTGGTTGAACTCCACCAACATACAGATTGAAGCTGTAGTTGATGGGGACTCCGGGGTAGGGAGTCGGTACTCCATCAGCGATATTGGCGAAACCACAACCAGTCGTCCACATAGTAGCCCAACTACCACCACTTATTGGGTGGAAGGACGTTGTCTCATCGTTATTGGGTCCTACATAGATTTGTCTTCGGTTTCCTTGTTGATCCAAAATGGGGTCACCGTTTTCATCCAGAAGGTCGGCCGTTATGACTGGGAACTTAAATCCCGGCTCAATCTCGGTGCCGTCTGAACGAAGGACCACAGTCATAAAAGGCTTTGGTAGGGGATTGTCATCCAATTCAATCCAAACTGGAAAGGAATCTTCATCCAATCCTTCCAGAACCACTTCTACCTCTTTCAAACCCTTGAGCGAGTCTGGGAGGAAGAAGTTGACCTGACCCTCTCCGTCCTCAATGAACGAATAAAGGGTAGGTGCGTTCACTCCAGCTACGGTAACTGCTTTCGGTAATTGCTCTCCTGTAAAAAAGAGAGTTGCAATCTCTCCAGCGGAGAACTTCTCTGTTACAAATGTTGTGGCCGAAACCACTCGTTTGATCTTGAGAGAAGGGGGTTTCCAGTCACCGGACTTCTTGAACCAGTATAGCCCTTCGGCTTTGGTTCCCGCCTCGTTGAACGAGAAGAACAATCCGGTGTCTTGGTAGACACTGATAACTCCCCACGAATAGACAATATCTCGATTCAGTGAGTGTATGATTCCCAGGTTTCCCGGAAGTGTGTTACCACCTTGAATCCAAGGAACAAGTTCTTCACCATCCCACATCATGAAGTTGATTTGGTTATTGGGGTATCTTGCGGGAAAGACTCCAAAGTTATGGTTTAGATTTTGAACATTCAACCAATTAAATGGAGTGGATGAGTTTGGGTCATCACTCCATCCAAACAATGGGGTGATCTTGCCGTCGGGTGTCAGCGAAGAGAAACTCTCACTGTATCCGTTTGTGTAAGAGAGTTGTCTCAAGACTATCTGCTCTGAATTTACCAGAGCATCAGCTTGAATCCCTAAAGCGCGAGGGACTCTATCAAATTTATACAGATTCCTTTCCACCCACCAGTAAAGGTTGTTCTCACTGTCACCAACAACTTGACTGATTCTAACAAGCTCGTTCCCGTTCTCCCTGTGTGAGGACAATAGGCGGAACGTATCCATCTCCGAATCAAATTCATACACACCATTACTTAATGAGTATGCTAGATCCAAAGGGACGACAAAGGTAGTTTTTGAAGTTGGCCACGGTATTTTGTAGTCGAAGATAACGGTCTCTGAACCATTAGTAACGACCACTTTAATACCATCGTTGCCACCAGCAAATAAGAGTTTGACCTCTAGAGTTTCTGGGTCAAAAAAGAAGCTTTGAGCATCTTCTGTGGGCCAAGCTCTGGTTATAATCACCATCCCATACTTGTTAAGCGAGGGGTATGTTACAGAGATTGTTCCATTGGAATTAAGCTCTGCGAGCTTGGTGGGCTCTCCAGAATCATCCCAAACCTTTTGGAAACTCTCTCCTCCTTCCGGAAGGAAGTAGAGGTGAGTGATCTGTGTGGTCGGATTGGTGGCCAGAATAACTGACCATTTTTCTTGGAGTCCCAACCAGAGAGGGATTTGAGACCCACCTAGAATTTCAGGTGGGAGTTTTTGGGTCCAGTTCTGAAGCTCGGTGCCTCTGAACTGAACATTTTCTTGGGCTTGAGTGGTCGCTACCGCAAGCAGTAGCGATAAAACAAAGACGAAAGCAATTTTCGGCTTCATGGTTTTTTCTCCTTTCCTTATGTCCTGTCAAAGGACATCATCTATCATTACACTAAAGAAAATTATATTAAATGTCAATACCTTGTATTTTAGAGATGATTTTTATAAATGTTATCAACACAAGAGGTTGATAGGTGAGGGGATATTTGTCTTGATAGATAAAGATTAAATGTACAAATTTAGAAATAAATTAAAGGTTGTGGTATAATTTTTCTTAAATAAAAAAATGATATTGTATATAATTAGACACGGAGAAACATTTTCTAACGCAAAAAAAATTGTAGGTGACGATAATGATTCATTAAATAATGAGGGTATTAAAAATTCTGAAAAATTGAAAAAAATATTTAAAAAAATTAAACCAGACTTAGTAATCTCTAGCCCACTTAGGAGAGCCATTGAAACTTCAAAAATAATATTTAAACATAATAAAGAAATTATTGTCTCTGATTTAGTACAAGAAAAAAATTTACCTTCAGAAATAGTGGGTAAGAAAAAAAAAGACTGGGTTGTTAAAAATTCTATTGAATTAATGGAAAAAAATAATATATCTAATCCTGGCTGGCATCTTTCTGATGAAGAAAATTTTAAAGATGTAGAAAGAAGAGTTGCTCTTTTTGTTGAGTATTTAAATAAAAATGTAGAGAATACTATAGTAGTGGTATCACACAAGTATTTTATAAAAGCTTTGCTGTTTAATTTTATAGTTGGATATGGTAAAAAATATAAAAAGTTTGTAGAATTTTATAAATCAGTATCTATTGATAACTGCAAAATAACTGTATGTCAAAAAAATAAAAAATGGAAAGTATTAAAAATAAACAGTCTATGTGTGTGATAAACACTAGTTTTTAATATATCGTTAACTAGTATCCTTAGAAGAGTCCTTTGTCGCTCTTTCTTCGGCTTTTTTTGTGAATTCTTTTAATTCATTTTCAGTTAAAATTTTAATTCCAAGCTCTTCGGCGATTATTTCCAGTTTTTTTTCTGCATTATTGACTTCATTTTTATTTTTAACTAAAATTTCTATCTCAAAATGATAGTTCCACTCTTTGCTCCACTTTATAGCAAATTCACAATCTTTATATATAAAATTCTTTCTTTTTTGAATTCCTTCCATCACTTTGTCTGGTTTCGCGATTTCTCCTATTATGAGTTTAATTTTATCAAAATCATCTTCAAGAAAAAAAACTTCTGTCTCAGGAAAAACTGAACCTGTTCCAATCTTATTCATTTTTAGGGAAATTTTTGCATCACCTTTAGATATGTTGTGAACAGCTTTTAGGAGCTTATCTGGATAGATATAATAAACTACATCTTTATCGTCTGCACCAAGCGATTCTCCATTTTTTTCTAAAAAATATAAAAGATGATTATATTGTTTTTCTGTTAAAAATCCGCGTTTTTCTATTTCCAACATGTTCATTTTTTTGCAATTAGATATAGTGAATAATATTTTCGTTTTGGATTGCATATAATTTTATCAAATTTCCATTTTTTAACCAAATTGAATCCTGAATTTTTAAGCATTTGAGTCAAATTTTTATTATCATATCCCCACCAATGGACTGTGTATTTAGGGTTATCAAATTGATCTCTAAATAAATAGTTGATTACGTCTAAATTCGAATTTATTTCCATTGTAGAAAGTCTTTTAGAAAAGCAAATTTTTTTTATTGCATTAAAATATTTTTTATTGTTTAGATTATATTCTTTTAATGATTTTCCACAATCAGGTACCACGATTTTAAGCAACCCTCCTTTTTTTATTGTTCTAAATGCTTCGTTTAAAAATAAAATTGCAGATTTAGGAAAGTCTAGATGTTCAAAAAAATGTTCACAAAATATTTCTTCAAATCTATTATCTTGGAATGGTAATCCTGACCTAATATCCCACACAATATCTGTTGGTTGGAAAATATCTAAGTTAATATAACCATCTAAATTCCTTGATCCACCCCCAATCTGCAATTTTTTGATTCCATCAAATTTTTTGAGTTTTTTAATCGAACTCGATTTATTTTCTTCAAAAGAAATAATGGAATTGAGTTCTTTATTTATTTGTAGTATTGAATTATTAATATTATCAAATAGATCGGGATTGATTAATTGGATTTTATTAATTTTATTTTTAATCTCTTCGATTATATTTGTTTCTGAATTCAAATTATTTTTCATATTTTTTCCTCATTATTAATTTTGAGAGCTCAATTAATTGGGGCGTAATTTTTATGTCCAACTTTTTTTTAGGTTCAAAAATAAATTTTTTTTCATCATTTTCTAACACTTTTGTATCATAAACAGTATATTCTAAATCAGGAATTGTTGGATTTATGCCCATTTCGCCTTTAGGCATAATTGAATTGCTGGGGAAATAAATATTATTTTTATTCCAGTAGTTCCATATTTTTATAGCTTTGTAAGTATCAAAATTTACATGAAAGTCTGGGTATCTATTCATTTTTCTGATTATCCTGTGTAATATATGCCCAACAAAATGTGGACAAATTTTATTGCATTCCATGATACTAATATTTTCTGAGAAAAAATTTTGGTTTATTTTTTTATTAAATAAATAATTTTTAACATAATAAATTAAAGAATTAATCATAAATATTTTATATTTTTTAATATCTAAACCAAGTTTATCAAATTCTATTTCCAATTTATTTATGTCTGGTAAAAATTGTCCAAGATCAAAATTTTTTGTTAGATTTGGAACAACCCCAAATACGAGATCTTTAAAATTTCCTACAAAAATTTCACGTTTTTTTGCATAATATTTAGAATTTTCATCATTTTGGTAGGATACAACAAATTCTGAAGTAATTTCAAACAAAAAATATCCAAATATAGGAACATTTGTAATTGTTTTTTTTAAAATTGTATAAAAATTATCAAAATCTTTATACAAAATATTTCTTTTGTATTTATAGAGTAAATAAATTAATTCTCTAGACCAATCTACCATCTTGAGTATCATCTCATCTGTTTCCCTTCGTTCATTTATATGTAACAAGAATTTTAATTCTTGGTATACATTCATATGAAATTTACCCAATTTTAAATAATTAAGCCCACTATATTTAAAATTTTTAGGTTTCTTAATCTTAAAAAGCAAAATTGAAGGATTAGAATTATTTTCAGAAAAATAAGAAACTTCTTTTTGAAAAATAAATTTACCTAAATTATGTAAAGTAAATTTATTTTTACTAATTTTGTATGCAGGTACACAATAAATACTACCAACTAGACATCCCCCACTGCACATTATCCTTTTTTCATTAACGATATCTTTTTTCTTTGTGGTTATATGTACCAAATATATATAATCACCATCCATAAAATCATAAATTTTGTTGTTAGAGTACAGTTTAGTATTTTCAATACAACGGATATCTTTTTCCGTTGTAGTATTTAATTTTTGTGGAATATTTGAATATTTGGATTTAAAGATACCACTGAAGTCTTCGTGAGCCTCGTTTAGAATTTTATTGTAATCTGCTAATTTATTCATAGAAAGGGTCTCCGTAATATAATAGTTCTCTTATCGTTTTGGTGTCTTTGTGTTTTGAATCCCAACTATAACATTCGAAGGTGAAGTCTTTTATATTGTTTATGTGTGTAAACTGGTGGTATAGTTCTCTACATACTCCACACGGGTAACAAATATGTGTGTTGTTCCAACCTATTCTCATTATTTTGCCTATTAAAATTAGTTTGATAGGTTTGGTTCTATCCTTGTCTTGGAACCAATTATCTAAAGCCATTCTCTCGGCACATGTTGATCCTAGAACGCTTGATCTTCTTACGGTAAAACCACTGTAAGTTTTACCATCCTCACAGATTAGTATGGCACCAATTTTATTTCTACTTTCTGGGTAAGAATGTTCAGCTATTTCCTTTAATTCTTCCAAGTTTTTCATATGATTTATTATATCTAATAAATTAACATAATGCAAACAACCCATTAATTACAAATTTATGGTAGTATTCCTTCAGACAGAAAGAATTCAGAAAATAGAGAGGTGGCAAATTGACAAAGTATTATTTTATGCGTGAAGATTTAGTAATACTTCGCGGTCTTGTAGGTCAACTTCAACAAGACGTACGAGATTTGGCCAAAGAACAAAGAGAGGCAAGTAGTCAAAGCACTGAAAACTTTGGACATGATGATGCGTGCCAGGAGGCAATATATGATAAAAGAAGATTAGTTCTATCTCGACTTAACAGTCTCGTTCCTATATTAAATAGTGCTGTTATTGTTGAACCGGAAGAACAACCCACAAAGGTTCAGTTTGGCACTGTTGTGGAATTGAGTGATGGGAGAAGGATAAGAATTGGTAGTTATGCAATCTATGCTCGGCATTCGGTATATACTATCTCCTACAATTCTCCGCTAGGAAAATCTCTAATCGGGAAACAAGAAGGAGATACAACTTTTTTTCGTAGTCAAGAATTTGTTATCACAAAAATATCTGGACTCATTTGACTCCTGTGTGTAGCGGGAGTCTTTTTGTATCTTACTAAAAAACTTTTCCAAACGTTATCAACATAAGAGGTTGATAGGTGAGGGGATTGGGATTAAAATAAACATATAGATATGTTTAATATTTCTATTAATTTTAAGAAGGTGGGATTTTTGTTGGTTCTAATTTTGGTAATAGCACTTATCTTCTGGCGATATATGGAAAAGACCGACACTTCAGAACAAATACCTGAAATCAATGAA
>PCXM01000039.1 GCA_002771075.1 Candidatus Zambryskibacteria bacterium CG10_big_fil_rev_8_21_14_0_10_34_34 | reverse complement strand
GAGGTGTTTTTGTTATTTTCAAATTTTTCAGAAAACTTACTAAGTTCCAAAATAAAAGCCTGAAATTCTTCTTTCAAAATACTACTATTCATTTTTGAGACTAAACCAGAGATGCTAGCAATGTCTAACATAGATATAAGTTCTAGAGCATTTTTTTCAATATCAGATATTAATTTTTTGGCATCATAGAAATTGATGTCTTTTAGCTTGACTGACATAGAGACAAGCTCAAGAGACAACTTTTTTATTTTTGTCTCTAATTCCCCACTTTGGTCCATAACATTAGAAATCATAAAAACAGCAGCTGCTAATCGGTAAGATTTGTTGTATATATTGTTAAAATCAGTGTTTTTTAGAATTATTTCATCCATATTTTTAATATATATTTTTAATATATAGGACAGTGTCTTAAAGCTTATTTTGTCTTATATATTTTATATGTTCTTTATATTGTATCTTATCGGACTAAAATTGTCAATATGTTAAATTATGACTTTAATGAACTAAGGATATTCTGTCTTTTATGGTAAGTCAAGTAAAAAGCCAAAGGTCGTCTTTTGGAAACGGGGCATTTCAAAGGCGACCTTTGGCTTTTTACTTTTCAAAATCCCCTGTCCAAAATAAGTCAGTAAAAAATTATGTTATTATATTTAGGTATGACAAGAAAATACACTAAAAGGAAAGGTAGCATAAATTCTGAACCTAATAGGTTGCAAGAAGACACTATGTCTTGGATATTTGCAGTATCATTTTTCGTCTTATTTATTATCTTTATATTGGCACCACTGGAGATGGCTGGCAGTGTCGGAAACGAAACCTATGACATCTTGAAAATTTTGTTTGGATTGGGATATTTTTTACTGCCAACACTTTCCATATTGTTATCTATCTCTTTTGCAAAGTCTATTAAACATTCATTTGACACCACCAAGATTATTGGTTCTGCTTTATTTTTCCTTTCTTCTTTGGCTTTACTTGATTTAACTTTTATAAACAAAGGGGGGGTAGTTGGAGACATTCTCCATAGGCCTTTAGTAAAATTTTTTGATGTATATGTAACTTCTGTAATCCTTGGAGCTCTTGCCATCATCGGAGTGATGGTTATTTTTGATACAGCCATAAATTTTTCTACTATTTTAGATACATTTAAAAAGAAAAAAATTGAAGAAGAGGAGATAAAAGTGTCGGACAACACCGAATCAGATAAAGATAATTCCAAAATAAAAGCTTCTCCAATAATATTGGCCAAAAAGAATGAGTTACAACCAGAAGGCAGTAGAGAGTTTGATGTTCGTAAAAATACTATTTCCTTTAAAGAATTTAATCCTCCTCCAATATCCTTATTAGAAAGAGACAGGGGTAAGCCAGAAGTTGGAGATATAAAAGCAAACTCAAATATCATCAAAAGAACAATGCAAAATTTTGGCATCATTGTTGATATGGATGAAATATCTATAGGCCCCTCCGTTACTAGATATGCATTAAAACCAGCTGAAGGAGTTAAACTTTCAAGAATATTGGGTCTTCAAAATAATTTAGAGTTGGCTCTAGCTGCCCACCCAGTGCGTATAGAAGCTCCTATCCCCGGCAAATCTTTAGTTGGTATAGAAATACCAAACACTGTCAAAACTATGGTTGGGCTTGGGTCCCTCTTGTCTCAACCTGAATACACTAATGCTGGTAAAGCTTTAACTTTAGCTTTAGGTAAAAGTATTTCTGGAAATTCTGTTTTTGCTAATTTGGCCAAAATGCCCCATCTGCTTATTGCTGGAGCGACTGGTAGCGGTAAATCAGTGACCATTCACACTATTATCAATTCTCTTCTTTTCCGCAATTCACCAGAAAATCTAAAATTTATAATGATTGACCCGAAGAGAGTTGAGTTAACTCAATATAATAAAATCCCCCACCTCTTAACACCAGTCATTACCAACGCCAAGAAAGTCATTATGTCACTTAAATGGGCGGCCAAAGAAATGGACAGAAGATACGATATATTAGAAACAAGTAAAGTGAGAGATATTGAGTCTTATCATAAAAATATTTTATCTCCTGCCGTAGAAGCATTTAAAAAAACCAAAGAAGGAGAGGTGCCCGACCTGATGCCATATATAGTGATAGTGATAGACGAGTTGGCTGACATTATGCAAGCTTATCCAAGAGAGCTTGAAGCGGCTGTTATCCGTTTGGCTCAAATGAGTAGAGCGGTAGGTATCCACCTCATACTTTCTACTCAAAGACCGAGTGTCAATATCATTACCGGACTAATCAAGGCAAACATCCCTGCTCGTATTGCCCTTCAAGTAGCTTCTCAATTTGATTCAAGAACTATTTTAGATACTGCTGGAGCAGAAAAATTGTTAGGAGCTGGAGATATGCTTTACACTTCTGGAGAAATGTCTAAACCAATAAGACTTCAATCAGCTTTCATATCAGAAGGAGAAGTGAAAAAAGTAGTAGATTACTTTATTAAAAATACAGAAGAAGAACCTTCAACCGAGATAGATATGGAAGCCGACCATACTAAAAATGTTATTTTTGATTCAATGGCGGGAGATGAAGCAGAAGATGATTTATACGAAGAAGCTAAAGAAATAGTCGTCAAAGCAAATAAAGCTTCTACTTCATATCTACAAAGAAAATTGCGAATTGGTTATGCTAGAGCAGCTAGACTAATAGATATTTTGGAAGAAAAAGGAGTAGTCAGCGAGGGCGACGGAGCAAAACCAAGAGAAGTCCTTATAAAAACAGATGATAGATTTGGAGAAATAGAAGAAACAGAACAAAAAGATGAACAACTATAAATTTGAAAAGTATTTTAACATAAGACATTTTATAATTATATTCTCTGTCATTATACTTTTATCATATGGAGTATTTAATGCCAGAAATTTAATCATCGGACCAATAATAGAAGTATACAGTCCAAATCAAAACACAGAAACTAAAGAAAATCTTCTGATAATCAAAGGCAGAGCCAAAAACATTTCCTTCTTGAGTTTAAATTCAAAACCAATATTTGTTGATATGGAAGGGTTATTTGAAGAAAAATTGTTGCTTTCCCCCGGGTCTAATATAATAGAAATAAGGGCCAAAGACCGTTTTAAAAAGGAAATACTTAAGACTTTAAAAGTATATTACAAGCAAACTGCAACAACTTCTACATCAGAAGTTGATGAAAATAACAAAATTTAAAAACAAATATAATGGCAAAAAAAAATACCGCAAAAAAAAATGAGCCCAAAAAAGAAATCGGCACCAAAGAAGACAAAAATGATGTTTTGGACACAATAAGAGATATTAAAATCAAATTTGGGGACGATTCTATTATGATGCTTGGCGACAAGCCTCACGTAGATGTAAACGCTATCCCCACTGGTTCAATCGGATTGGACAATGCCCTCGGAGTCGGCGGAGTACCTAGAGGCAGAATCATAGAAATATTTGGTCCAGAGTCAAGTGGTAAAACTACTTTGTCTTTACATATTGTTGCTGAAGCTCAAAAGATGGGTGGTATTTGCGCTTTCATAGATGCTGAACATGCTATGGATCCAGAATATTCTCAAAGATTGGGAGTAAAGATAGAAAATCTTTTAATTTCCCAGCCCGACAATGGCGAGCAAGCTCTTGAAATAGTAGATTCTCTGGTTCGTTCTGGCAAAATAGATGTAATTGTCGTTGATTCTGTAGCTGCCCTCACTCCCAAAGATGAGATAGAAGGAGATATGGGAGCTTACCACGTCGGCAAACAAGCTCGCCTTATGTCTCAAGCTTTACGTAAACTAACCGCCATCGTTGCTAGATCAAAGACTGTTGTTATATTTATAAACCAAATCAGGATGCAAATCGGTGTGATGTTTGGCAATCCAGAAACTACTCCCGGAGGCAAAGCTTTAAAGTTTTATACTTCCGTTCGACTTGATATAAGAAGAATCGCTCAAATAAAAAAAGGAGAAGAAGTGATGGGTGGCAGAGTTAGAGTAAAAGTAGTTAAAAATAAAGTAGCTGCTCCATTTAAACAAACAGAGTTTGACCTAATGTATAATGAAGGCATATCTAAAGAAGGAGAAATATTGGCTCTCGGGGAAAAATTTGGTATCATTTCAAAATCAGGCGCTTCATATAAATATGGAGACACTTCGCTCGCTCGTGGCTATGATGCCGCTCGCCAAGTCCTCAAAGAAGATAAAAAGCTTTCTGGAGAAATTCTAAAAGAGATTATGGTCAAATTGAAAGAAATATAAAATTTGCTATAATAGAATTGTGAAAAAAATAACTCTACAAAATGTTGTTTGGAAAGAAGGCAAAGGCTATGTCGCCCAGTGTATTTCTCCTGATGTTTCTAGTTTCGGTAAAACAAAAAAAGAAGCTCTGAAAAATCTGGCCGAGGCGTTGGAATTATATTTTGAAGATGCTCCAAAAAACTCTTTTACTCCTATCAGATTCGCAACAATAGAAAAACAGACCCTTTCTTATGCCTAAACTTCATTCCTCTAGGTATATTATTTCCGTTTTAGAAAAGAACGGGTTTTGTTTCGTATCTCAGAAAGGTAGTCATGTAAAAATGAGGAAGGATTCATTCACAGTAATCGTGCCAGCAAATAAAAGAGGCGTCTTTGTAGGTACTTTTAAATCAATTCTCCGACAGTCAGGGTTAACAGAAGATATGTTTTAAAAGCAGAAAATATAATTAAATATTATTTTTGTCAACTATATTTTAAGCTTAAAATACGCTATATTTTAAGCTATGTTAGATTACAATCAAGTCACAATCGGTAAAATCATTACATATAACGGGGAGCCGTGGGAAGTATTAGCTTCCCATGTTTTCCGCAAACAACAAAGAAAGCCGGTCAATGCAACCAAATTAAGAAACCTTATAACAGGTAGGATGACAGAAAATTCCTTCCATCAATCAGAAAAAGTTGAAGAGGCGGAAGTAGAAAAACAAAATATAAAATTTATTTATACTCAAAAAAATGAATATTGGTTCCACGAAGATGATGACCCCTCAAAAAGATTTACATTAACAGAAGATAAAATAGGGACAGGTGCAAAATTTTTAAAAAAAGACTCTGTAGTCCAAGCGATGCTCTTCAATGAAAAAATAGTGGGAGTTAAACTTCCTATTAAAATTGAATTGAAAGTGGTAGAAGCTCCTCCTGCCATCAAAGGCAACACTGCTCAAGGTGGCAATAAAGTAGTCAAAGTAGAAACGGGTGCAAGGGTCAATGCTCCCCTTTTCGTTAACGAAGGAGACACTATCGTTATTAATACTGAAAACGGAGAGTACGTGTCGAGAGTGTAGGCAAGCAAGATGCATAACAAATGTTGAACACTGTTGAACACTCGGTGTTCAACATTTTGACATTTTTTACCTACTCAAATATGGGAGCAAAGCCATAAAGCGGGCGCGTTTTATGGCGACAGAGAGTTTTTTTTGATACTCATTGGAGACACCTGTTTTCTTTTTAGTAAGAATTCTGGCGTGAGGATTTATAAATTTTTTTAAGAGTTCTGTATCTTTATAATCAACATATTTAATACCATTTTGTTTAAAGTAGCAATTTTGTTTATTTGTCATAATGTTTTGTTTAATCGTTTAATGTGTAAGAGGTATTAAAAAGGAATATCTTCCGAATTAATCTCTTCTTCTGGATACTCTATAGCGGGAGCTTCAGCTTCTTTATTTTTTGATTTATCTCCAGAATTTTTTTGTTCATAAGAGCCAGCTGAAGTAGCTCCACTTTTAGGACCAAATTGGATTCTATCGGCTACGATTTCTGTCCTGTATCTTTTGGTACCATCCCCTGCCTCCCAACTTCTAGTTTGGATCCTACCTTCCAAAAATACCCCGGCTCCTTTATTAAGATATTGTTTGACTAGTTCCGCTTGCCTACCAAAAACTACGATATTGTGAAAGTCTGCTGATTCTTGTTTGACGCCATTTTTATCTTTCCAAACACGATTTGTGGCAACACCAAATTCACACACTTGAGAGCCAGAGGGCAAAGATTTTAATTCTGGATCCCTAGTTAGATTTCCGTAAATAAAAGCTTTATTTATATACATAATTTTTAATTTATACTTATAAAATTTGGTCAGTTACAAGTTGGTCAATACTCTTATCTAATTCATCATCAGAGATTTTAACCTTTTTAACTGAAGGTTTTTCTACGGTAGGAATACTTTTTTCTTCTCTGTTTTCATCTCTCTTTGAAATTGGGGATTTAACCAACTGCATAGTGTTTTCTCTCACCGTTTTGACTATGATAAATCTTAAAACATTTTCAGCAGTCTTAAAACCATTATTTATCTTACCCAATAAATCTGAAGTGGCTTCAAACTTGACCCAACCAAAATATGCCTTGCTAAAAGTTATGTGTTTTATATCTATTCTCTTTTTTATATCATAAGCCAATGGCCTCATCTTAGGAAATTCTTCCGAGATGATAGTGCCTCCACCCTTAGTTATTAAACTTTGAAGATTAGTAACTACC
This sequence comes from Candidatus Zambryskibacteria bacterium CG10_big_fil_rev_8_21_14_0_10_34_34, assembly GCA_002771075.1. Taxonomy (GTDB): domain Bacteria; phylum Patescibacteriota; class Minisyncoccia; order Phycocordibacterales; family WO2-35-19; genus WO2-35-19. The sequence continues at coordinate 12,290 of PCXM01000039.1, read as the reverse complement.
GCTTCTAGATTCTCTTCTGGAACTGTAGGTAATAAATGAAAACCTACTTCATACACCTGGGACTCTTCTAAAATATCTTCTTTCATAAATTTATTTTACGGGTGGGACCTTCCACCTAAAATAGGTGAAATACTGGAGGCAATTAGAATAAATGCGCCTCTGACCCGCATTGAACACTCTATCATAATAAATATAAAAAACCAAATACTATACAAAAACCAATATAAAAACACTGTTTCTACGTTAGGTCATAAGGATAAGTCTCTTGAAACAGTGTTTTTATATTGGTTACTGCTCAAATTCCAAAAACTCGTTTAGCGTTTTCTAATATTTGGTTATTTAACACTTCTACATTTTCTCCTCTTATTTCTGCTAGTTTTTTTATAACTTCAATCACATAAGATGGCTCATTTCTTTTCCCACGAAAAGGTATTGGAGCTACCCACGGCGCATCTGTTTCTGTCATTATTGAATCTTGAGGAATAAATTTAATTACTTCGTCATAGTCGTGTGTGAAAGTGATCACTCCCGTAAAAGACATACTAAAACCTATATCTAAAAACTTTTTGGCCACTGACACATCTCCAGCAAAAAAATGGACATTACCTTTTAATTTTTCTCCGTAAGTTTTTTTGTAACTCCCTAAAATATCCAAAGAATCATCATAAGCATTTCTTATGTGGAGCATCAGTAACTTATTGTGTTTTATAGCAAATTCTATTTGGTCTTGAAATAATTTTTTTTGTTTTTCTTTTTCTGATTCATTTTTAATACGAAAATAATCAAGACCACATTCCCCTATACCAACAACTTTAGGATTTTTAACTAATTTTGAAAATTTTTCTTTATCAAATAACTCACCCGGACTATTCGTCTCTACCTCTCTTATATTAAGAGAGGAAAATTCCAAGGGGAACCCTTGAAAAAATACCCCTAAGGGTTCCCCTTGGGATTTTTGAATATTATCTGGTTTTTCTATTAGATGATTGGGATGCACTCCAATGCAAGCCCAAACATTTTCGTTTTGCTCCGCGATATCAACCGCTTTTTTGGAACTTTCCAAATCAGCTCCAATAGTTATAGCCCCTATTTCCCTTTCCCCCATCCGTGCCAAAACTTCTTCTCTATCAGAGTCATAATCTAGAGAATCTAAATGACAATGTATGTCTATGTATCTCATTATTTAATCTTAACATAACACCCTTAATCCCCATTACATTAAAGGGGAAATAAAAAAGAAAAAAGATACGAGGGGTGAGTTATTTTCTAATAAAAAGAGGTTTGTCTGGAGATTTGTTTTGTTTTATGAGTTCTTTTATTTTTTCTGAAGTTTCGGGCAATATCGGATTTAACATTCTTGCAACATAGTAAAGTTTGATAACTAAATCAGAAATAATTTTTTGCCCCTTTTCTTTATCTGTTTTTACTATTTTAAACGGTTCCATTTCTTGGATAAATTTATCCATTTCCCCTATTTTGCTCCAAATAAAATCACATGATTTATTAATCTCAAATTTATTTAAATAATCAAAAAATTCTTGCATATCTTCCCGTTCAGAAATTTCTACTGGTTTATCTAAATTGTCTTCCGCCATCTTCATTACTCTGGATACCAGATTCCCCAAACCGTTTGCTAAGTTGGCATTATAAGTTTCTTTAAATCTTTCTTCAGAAAACGGACTATCTTCAAAGCTAGAAACCTCTCTTAGTAGAAAATACCTCAAAGCATCTGTTCCATATTCAGCCGAAACTTTTTTAGGATCTACAATATTACCAAGTGATTTAGACATCTTGACACCTCCTTCTCCTGTAATGTGACCATTGACTACTATTTGATAGGTATCTGACACATCAGCCGCCATAAGCATTGCTTGCCACATTATGGCTTGAAAACGAGTATTATCTTTACCACAATATTGAGTGGGAGTACCCTCTTTCCAATATTTATCAAAATATTTTTCATTTTCAGTACCCCACCCTAAAGTAGATATGTAGTTGGTCAAAGCGTCAAACCAAACATACATTATGTGTTCGTCATCGTTTGGTACCGGAATACCCCACGGCATCTTACTTTTCAAACGAGAAATACTAAAATCTTCTAAACCATTTTTTACAAAAGAGATAACTTCATTGTAACGAAACTTTGGTATGACAAACTCATGATTTTTTTCATAAAATTTCAAAAGTTTTTCTTGAAATTTAGAAAAAGCGAAAAAATAATTTTCTTCATCTATGATTTCAATCTCTCTGTTTGTGTGAATAGTGCATCTACCATTTACCAACTCTGATTCTGTTTTTTCTTCTTCACAACCAACACAGTATTTTCTTTTGTAATTCTTTTTGTAAATAAATCCATTGTCTAAAACTTTTTGCCAAAACTTTTGAGCAGATTTTTCATGTCTTTCATCTGTCGTACGTACATAGTGAACATCATCTGATATACCAAAAGACTGGACCTGTTCTTTAAATCTCTTGAAAGCATCGTCTACAAATTCTTTTGGGGATATACCCGCTTCTTTAGCTGTTTCAAAAATTTTCATCCCATGCTCATCAGTACCTGTATTAAAAAATACATCAAAGCCTGCCAACTTTTTGTAACGAGCAATTGAATCAGCCCGCACAAATTCAAGCGCATGACCCATATGAAGGTCTGCGTTTACATAAGGAAGTGTAGTTGTAATGTAAAATGTTTTAGACACAAAAAAAGAATACTATTTTTTAGAGCTACTTTGCAAGCGCTTGACTTCAGCAACCTTATTGGCACCAATATCATTTAATAATTCTACAATCATTGTAGCTAAAGGCACCGAAATCAAAAGACCTACAAACCCCGCTAATTTATATCCCACTATCAAAGCCAAGATAGATAAAAGAGGTGGCACTCCAACGATTTTACGCACAACTAATGGATAAATAAGTTGGTTTTCAAACTGTTGAATAATTATATAAAGACCAACTACTAAAAGAGCATCTGTCATACCGCCAGAAACAAGAGTCAATGTTACCGCTGGGATAGCTGCTAAAATCGGACCGAAGATAGGGATAATCTCAAAAATACCAGCCAAAACTGCAAGCAAAAGAGCATTTTCTACTCTAAACAAAGTAAGTCCCAAAAAGACAAGCATAGCCACAATAACAGCCAAAACTATCTGCCCCTGCATCCAAAGACCTATTTTATGTTGAGATCTTTTCCACAAATCCAATATATATTTTTCATCTTTAGCCGGAGTAACAATACGTAAAAAATTGGCTACACCTGCAGATTCTACAGATAAATAAAATGAAAGGACTATCACTAAAATAAAACTTAAAACTCCTCCAAACACCGTGCTAGCAGTAGAGAAAAATCCATTTGATAGACTAGAAATAGAAGCATTAATTTGCTCTATTATTTGAGCTAATGAGAAGTTTTTAGAAAATCCTTCTATAACAGAGCTTGATGATAAAAGCTCACTATTTTGGAGAGGGTTCCAAACTTGAAGCTCACCGAGATACCCCGGCAAACTAGAAAGCAATGTTACTAACTGATTTAAGAGTGGTAAAAAGAGAAAATAAAAAACTATAACCAAAATCATTACTGCCACAAAATATATGAGTAGCACTGCTAAAACTCTCGGCACCCGACGTCGCAAAAACCATTGAGTACCCGGCTCTACAGATGAGGCGATAACAACTGCAAATAAAACCACCAAAATAATATCTCGCAAATAATAAAAAGTAACAAAAGCAACAACAATAAGTAAGGCTTTTATGATAGTGCCTGAACCTATTTGAATTATTTTTTCACCTAAGCGATTATCCATATGTAAAAGTATATCATTTTATTTATAAATATCATGTGTACCAACTGCATGAAATCTTATATGTTGAGCATCAACAAAAGTAAAACCAATCCTATACGAGTAATTTATAGAAAAAGCCCAGTAATCTTTCATTGAACCGTGCAACTTATGAGTTTTTAGTTTTGGATCAAAAGGATTTTTTCTAAATATTTTTTCAACTTGCACTGACTTTACTTTTACATTTTTTGGAAGTTTTTTAAATTGTTTTAAAAACTTGAAAGAATAATCTATAACCATAATTTTACATTAAATCCTTCAAAGAACGCAACCTTTTAAATCTGCCAATAGTAAAGTCTCTCTCACTTTCTATTATGTCTTCTACTAATTTTTGATCTTCAAGAGCACGAATTGCATCACGAAATAATTCGCTTACAGAAGCATAATCATTATTTTTGATAAGATTATTTACCTTTTCCTTTAAACTTGGTGGCATTGAAATATTTAATGTAGTTCTCATATTTGTAAGTGTAGCACAATGTGCTACAGAATGCAAAAATAAATCAAATTCATAAAAATTTCTTTAAAGACACAATGTTTAAGAGAGTTTTTCTTTCAGGAAAGAAATTAAATCCTCTTCAGGGACTCTTTCTTGTTTTCCAGTATCGCGATCACGGACTGTCATTCCTTCTTTTTTTTCTAAAGTATCAAAATCTACAGTCACACAAAACGGTGTGCCTATTTCATCTTGTCTTCTGTATCGCTTTCCTATGTTTCCATTATCATCAAATTCACATTTAAATTCTTTCTTCAAAATTTCATAAATTTCTCGAGCTTTTTCCACCAATTCAGGTTTGTTTTTCAAAAGTGGAAATACCGCTACTTTTACTGGCGCCAATTTTGGAGAAAGTTTTAAATAAGCTCTAGTTTCACCCCCCAAGTCATCTTCAGTATAAGCTTCTAGCAAAACAGCTAATATAGTTCTATCAACACCCAAAGAGGGCTCTATAACATGGGGAATAAATCTCTCTTTAGTTTCTTCATCATAGTAAGACAAGTCTAAACCAGACTTAGCCGAATGACTTTTCAAATCAAAATCAGTCCTATAAGCGAGACCATATAACTCTTTTCTACCAAAAGAATAATCAAATTCAAAATCAATAGTACGTTTTGAATAGTGAGCCCTTTCTCCATCTAGCACTTCTAGTTCGTGGATGTGTGACTTTTGAAGACCGATAGCTTCACACCAATCAAGCATAACTTTTTTCCATTCATTAAAAGATTCTTCCCAACACTCTGGCTTAACAAAATATTCAACTTCCATTTGTTCAAATTCTCTTGAACGAAATACAAAATCACGAGGAGCAATTTCATTTCTAAAAGCCTTACCAATTTGACCTAAACCAAAAGGTAACTTAGGGTGAAGAGAATCTAATATATTTTTAAAGTTAACAAACATACCACCAGCAGTTTCTGGTCTAAGATAAGAAACGGCAGATTCGTCTTCAGTTGCCCCCACAAAAGTTTTAAACATCATATTAAATTGTCTCTCTTCTCCTAGTTTTCCACCACAATCTGGACATTTTTCTTTATTCTCAATTTGATCAACACGAAAACGATGTCCACATTTTTTACAATCTATTAAAGGGTCAGAAAATCCGGAAATATGACCACTGGCTTCCCAAGCTTTAGAATTCATTATAATAGCCGCGTCCATACCATACATATCTTCCCTGTCTTCTACAAACATTTTAAACCAAAGATTTTTAACATTATTTTTAAGAGCCACCCCATATGGTCCATAATCCCAAGTGCCAGCAAGTCCCCCATAAATCTCCGAGCCCTGAAAGACAAAGCCCCTTCGTTTACAAAGAGAGACTATCTTTTCCATTTTGTTGTTTTTTTCTATCATTACAAAAATATAGCACAAGTTTTAAAATTGGGAACTTTTTACTGCGTAACTTTATCATCTCCGATTTTAAAATTTGGATCTCCGGAGAAACTAGTGGTCACAGCTGGAGCACTAGAGTTTACTTTCAATCCCGTCACTTTATCAATTCCCGATAAAATAGCTTCGCCCATAATCATCGGCGATTTCCCAATCTGACTAGTGCTTGGCAAAAATTCTAATTGAAATTGAATTTCTTTTTTGGTAGAACCAAAACCTGTATTTGATAAAACAGAGCCCACATTCCAAACAACCTCATTGGTTACCGGATTGAATGAAAAGATTTCACTTGCTGGTGTTTTTATATTGGTCCATTTTATATAAGAAGGTAAAGTAGCTCTCACTTCTACATTACTGACCTGATTAAATGAATTAGTAATATTCCAAATCATAGTGTAGGTGGTTAAAACATCAGCTTTTGGCGGTATTGGTCCGGAGTTTTCAATATTGCCAATAGTTCTTACAACTTTTGATGATAAAGCCAAATCAGTAGCTAAAACTATTTTTCTTGTTTCTATGGCAGAAACATACTCTACTGACCCCGATTCTAAAACTCTTTCTCCTTTAGCGGTGATGGTCATCTCTATCTCTGGTTTGGCTCCACCCACTATGTCCTGATACAACAAAGGTGATAATCTGAAAGATAATTTTTCTTCAATACCGGGTCTCAATTCTGAAAGTGTCGGAACCGATCTTTTGTCCCATAAAATCGTATTATTAAATGATTGAAAAAATCCATTGCCCGCCACAACAGAGAGCTGATTGAATGCGCCCCCCTTCAAAGCCACTTCAACAGAAGTATTAAACAATACTCCCGGTAAATTATTTCTAACTATAAAATCAGTGGTAATCTGACTACCTCCTTTGCCCGCGAAGTCACCGCGTTTGCCACCAATGAAAATATCTAACCCAATAAAAGATTTCTTTACTAAAACTGATTCGGTTAATTGAGAAAATGGAACAGCAATCATTCTCTCGTCATTTTCACTAGCAGTGCCAACGATAATCTTAAAAACTCTCTCTTCATTGTTTTGTCCAATAATATTTCCATTGATTCTGATTGTTTTTTTGTCCCCAGAATTAAGTCCCGAAAATCTCCAAACATTGTCATCAAAAGAAGTATTTGGAATTGATTCTTTAAAAACAAAACCAAATGGATATTCAACTCTTACTAAAAAGTTATCTATTTTGTCTTTAGAGTTGGAAGCTATTTCTATATCAAAAGATATATCTTGGTTTGAAGTTACTTCTTTTAGATAAGTCGGAGTAATAATGACCGGAGCCGAACTAATAGATATTTCGTGCACTTTTTCTTTATAAAAAATAGCACTTGAATTTTCTACTCTATATTCCAAAGAAAACTTAAGCTCTTTTAATTCTTCTTTTTCTCCAAAGAAAACAGCTTCAATTTTTTGATTGTAATTTTCTCCAGATTTTATTTTATCTAGAGCAAATCTTTCTTGACTAAGCTCTTTGGTCAAATCATAAGGAGACCTAGTGCCAGTTGGATATTCTATTAAAAGCGAAGCTGAATCAAGATCAATGTTGTTATTATTTATAATATTGACATCAAAAGAAACTTCTTGACCGCCACCAACAGATATAGGTCCAACAATTTTGATATCTACATTTTTTGAGGAAACCAAATTAACACCACCCAAAAAAACAAAAGCGGCTATAGCCGAAGCAAGCACAAAAAAAGCTATTGAAAAAATAAATATTTTATTTACAAAGTTATGTTTTTTACCTGCCATTTTTGATACTTTAGAGGCCATCTCATCAAAACTACTAGCTTCAGGATTTTGCCAACTCTCTTTTACTTCTTCTTCCTCTATCTCTTCCATACCAGAATGAGCAAGTGGTTTTGATAAAGTTTTGTTTTCTATTATATTTGGAGCATTCCTTGAATAAAGTTTTCTTTCAAGATTATCTAACTTTTCCTTTTTTTCATCATTATATTGCATCTGATTTTGCGAAATCATGTCGAACAATACGTCGATTAGAGTTCGACCTTATTATAACACGAGTAAATCTACTATGATAATTTTTGATATTAAACTTACAAAAGTTCTTTAAATTCTTCTTCTGTTAATTTAACTTGTTTTAAAATATTTTTTAAAAGTCCGCGACCAATATCACCAGTATGTATAGGCACGGATGTTTGAAGATCACGTTCTTCGTTAACTAAAATTAAATGGCTTCCACGTTGATTATATTCTTCAAAACCAACTTGTTTAAGGGCTTTAACAAGTTCTCTGGGTTTTATTTGTTTTAAACGACCCATTTTTAAATTAAACTAATACTTTTGGAGACATTATGCTTACAACAAAAGGACTAACTCGAGATTTTTCAACTGGAATACTCTTACCTCTATCTATCAGCACACTAACAAATTCAAAAATTGCCTCTTGAGCCATTTTAAGAGCTTCATCAAAAGTCCTTCCTTGAGTAAAACATCCAGGTAAAGCAGGCACCGATACCACATAGATACCGTCTTCATCCCTCTCTATTTGAACATTATATGTAAGTCGTTTTTCCATAACAAGTGTATTATATCATAAATTATGCAAAAACAACTCGAAGTGCGTAGGAGGTTTTTATATCGCCTTTAGAGATTCGTTTATTAGTTTAATTACAGAAGAACGCTTGGGGGCAATAGCTTCCAAATCTTTGGATTTAATTTCAGAAGAAGAGATGGGAATTGAAAATTCTGGATCGTGCCTCATAAATCCAAGTATATGTAAAATGCGTAAAAGAGTAAGATATTCGGAAAGAGCAATGTCTTGTTCTTTGGCTGTTATCAAAAAGTTTAGGAAATTTAAAACAACGGAAAAAAGCGGGGTATGGGCTTCTTCTTCAAATACTAATTTCTTAATCAAATTCAAAATATTATTAACAATTTTTAGCTTAGATGGAGAATTTCTAAAAACTTCATAAAAATTTTGCTCGGCCCTACTACTGACCACTTTCCAACCAGTCTTACCACTAATCAAAGAAAAATCTCCAAATGAAAAATCTTGAGAGCTGCCACGAAGTTTAGAATGAATATTTCTACCCCCCTGCACTCGAGCATTCAAAAGACCAAAACTTTCGGTAAATATATTTATCCTCTTATTGCTATCTCCTTCTATTTTGCTGGAAATAACAATACCTTTAGTGTGATACTTTCTATACATAAAAATTAAATAGATTATTTAATTTTTAATTTAAATTTTAATCTATCAATATCAATTTCTCCTCCATCATTTTCAGTAAAAAGAACCTCTTCAATATTGGTAGGTTTTTTTATTTCCTTTAAAACAGAACTAAAAAATTCTTTTCCTGCTTCGTTTGTTTCTATCAAAAGTTTTATTTTATCAGACGGCGCCAAAATCTTTTCTTTTCTCAATATTTGAATAGCCCTTATCAAATCTCTGGTGTTTCCTTCTTTTTTAAGTTCTAAAGTAATCTTTGTGTCTAACTCTACCTCTTCTTCTAATTTGTTATCAAAAGTAATATTTTTGATATTTATTTCATCTTTGATAAGTTTCAAATATTCTTCTTTACCTTCTAGCTTTTTATTTTTAATTTTTAATTCGCTTAAAGGTTGGCGCACTTTTATACCAGATGACATCCTCTTCTCCAAAGCGATAGAAACTATTTTTCTCACTTCTATCATATTTTGCAAAATTTCTTCATCTACTTCCCCGTCTTTAGGCCAATCACAAAGATGAACGCTCTCTGGAGCTTCTGCTGATTTTAATTTTAAATATATATTTTCTGCAAAAAATGGAACAAACGGCGCCATATGTTTAGAAAGATTTAAAAGCACATAATGAGTGGTAGCTAAGGCATTATTTCTGTCTTTTATACTTACAGCATCTTCAATATCTTCAGATTTAAACCTATCTCTAGAGCGACGAATATACCAAGTAGAAAGGTCATCAATAAAATCTAGTATAGGGCGAGTGGCGTTGTAAATATTAAAATCATCAAGTGAGGTCGTTACTTCTCTGTGAAATTCATTTAATCTGATTAAAATCCATTTGTCCAAAATATGATGTGCCTTCAATTGGATAGGTTTCTTGCTTTCAAACTCGGCAATTTCGGTAGCGGGACGATACATTTCATAAAATGAAAGCACGTTTTCAAGTTTTGAAATTACTTTTTTAGATATTTCAGCTACTCCTTTTTCAGAAAAGTTCAAATCTTCCGCCTTTACCACAGGAGTGGATATCAAATAATATCTCAAACTATCAGCTCCGTATTTATCAACTATAATAGCTGGGTCTGTATAGTTTTGTAATCTTTTGGACATTTTTTTGCCATCTTCGGCCAAAACAATGCCATTGACAATAACATTGTTAAATATTTGTTTGCCAAACAAACCAGTAGAAAAAACATGCTGATAATAAAACCATTTGCTAATCTGATCAAGACCTTCGGCAATAAAATCTGCTGGTATACGAGCCTCTACTTCTTCTTTATTTTCAAACGGATAGTGATAAGAAGAAAAAGGCACAGACCCAGAATCAAACCAAGTGTCCAAAACATCGGTCACTCTTTTAAATACTCTCCCCTTATCATCAACCAGCTCTACTTCGTCAATATATGGTCGATGTAAATCAAGTTCATAATTTTCATTGTGAGGCAAGGGAGTGAAATTTAATTTTCTATATTCAGCATATTTTGATTTATAACCCAACTCTTCTTTCATTTTAATATGAGTCTTAAAATCCGCTCCTACAGAGACATCTTGAAAAGCCTTCAAAACACCATCGTGACTAACAATTAAAATATTTTTATCAACATATTCTTTTTCTAAACGATATAAAAAATCTCCAGCTCTTTTATTAATATCTCGCAATGTTTCTCCACCTATCGGAGCTTTTTCAAATCTTTCTTTATGATTTTTGAAAAATTTTAAATAATCAGTCCAAGTTTTACCCTCATATTCAGCTCCAGCTTGAAGCTCGGCAATTTTTTCATCGTAGATGACTTTATCATCATCCAAATCAAGAGCTTTTTGAATTATAGCGACAGTTTCTTTACACCTATCAAAAGGTGAGGAGATTATAAGATTGATCTTTTCTGACTTTATATCTTGAGCCGCCACAGTCGCTTGTTTTTTGCCTTCTTCTGTTAAGTGAAAAACATTTTTAATATCGGCATTTATCAAATCTGTCAGATTTTGCTCTGCTTCAGCGTGTCGCATTATAAAATATTTATTACCACTTTTTTTAGTATATTTTTGAAGTTCTGCGACCGAACCGATAACGAGTCTTTCTTCTGTTTTTTCGTTTTCCCAAACAGGAATAGTGTTGGCCCAAAAACGTTGCCTGCTGATAGACCAATCCCGAGCATTTTCTAACCAATCATGAGAGCGTCCTTCTTTGAGATGTTTAGGTTGCCAATTTATATTTTCTGCATATTTTAAAAGATCTTTTTTTATTTTTGTGACAGAGACAAACCAAGAAGAGGTAGCATAATTTAAAAGCGGTGTCTCACACCTCCAACAATGTGGATATGAATGTTCATATTTTTCTTTAGAAAAGAGAAGTCCTTTTTGAGCTAAAATTTTTAAAACTTCAACATCCGTTTTTTGAGAGTCATCTTTTGGTTTAACAGAGAGTCCGGCCAATTCTTTAACTTCTGGTCTTATAATACCGTCCATCCATACATGTTGAACAAAAGGTAATTTCTCTTTTTTACCAAGCTCCATATCATCTTCTCCAAAAGCGGGAGCAATATGAACTACACCAGTACCACTCTCAACAGTAACAAAATCCGCTGCATATATTTTCCAGCCATTTTTTCTGTTTGGAAGTTTTTCATCATTATAATAATCATCAAAAAGAGGTTTGTATGATTTACCCAAAAGTTCTTTACCTTTAAATTCTTTTTTTATTTCTTTAGATACCCCTTCTATTTTTTCTAAAAGATTTTTTGCAAAAATTAAATTATCTTTATTTTGAATATAGTCAATATCTTCTCCCACAGCCAAAGCGACATTGCCAGGCAATGTCCACGGTGTAGTGGTCCAAGCCAAAACAAAAGTATTTGGTTCATTCACTAATTCAAATTTGGCGATTACGGCAATATCTTTAATATCTTTGTATCCTTCAGCCACTTCTGCTTGAGCTAAAGTAGTCTCACAACGCGGGCAAATATGCATTGACCTATAGTCTTTATAAATCAAACCTTTATTAAATAACTCTTTGAAAGCCCACCATTCTGACTCCATATAAGTAGATTCCATAGTGATGTAAGGATTATCCATATTTACCCAGCGTCCAAAACGTGGAATAAATTTATTCCATACATCTATATAAGTAAAAATCTTCTCTCTACAAAGATTGTTAAATTTCCCAATGCCTATCTCCTCAATTTCTTTTTTACTTTTAGTGCCTAATTCTTTTTCAACAATGTTTTCAATAGGCAGACCGTGAGTATCCCAACCCCACTGTCTTTCCACAAAACGCCCTTTCATTGTTTGATAACGAGGAATAACATCTTTCATCACACTCCCAACCAAATGACCATAATGTGGCGCACCGGTAGCAAAAGGAGGTCCATCATGAAAA
>PCXM01000024.1:5759-5952 GCA_002771075.1 Candidatus Zambryskibacteria bacterium CG10_big_fil_rev_8_21_14_0_10_34_34 | reverse complement strand
ATATATTCGGTATCTTCTGGAGTAAGATACTCTCCTTCAACTATTTTTGAAGAAAGTCCTGTAGTATTGTTTTCCAAAATAGGGTCTATACCGGCGATAACTCCTCCGGCACTATTTGAACCATCAGTTAAATTAATTTTAGTTTTATAGTCAGCTTCAATGGTGCCAGATTCCAAATACCTTGGAGTAAAAG
>PCXM01000024.1:4216-5725 GCA_002771075.1 Candidatus Zambryskibacteria bacterium CG10_big_fil_rev_8_21_14_0_10_34_34 | reverse complement strand
AAAAATTCATCAATTTTTTTCTTTTGATTCTTCATTTCATTTAATACAATAATAACATACCCAAAATAATTAAGAAAAGAAGGGTTCCCCTTCTTCATTTAATTTTTATGGTATAATTTTGTTATGAAAAATAGAGATTATAAAAATTTCACTGAAAATGAATATTTCCATATTTATAATAGGGGTGTCGGAAAGATGACTATATTTTTAGATGATCAAGATAAATCTGTTTTTATGAGTCGTCTTTATGAAAATATTTACCCTGAAAAAGCTAAACTGGAGATTAATATTGGGGGCAAAAAGAAAAAAATCGAAAGAAAACTTTTACCATCAAATTCTTTTGAGCTTATATCCTTTTGTTTAATGCCAAATCATTTTCACTTACTTATCAAACAATTAACAAACTTACCTATAAGTAAATTAATGTTGAAAATTTGTACTAGTTATTCAATGTATTTTAATAAAAAATATGGACGTGTTGGATCCCTCTTTCAAGATGCCTTCAAAGCGGTTCAAATTGATACAAACAAACAATTACTTTGGGTATCTTTATATATACATGAAAATCCTTCAAAAGCAGGAGTGGTAGAAAATTTGGAAAAGTATAAATGGAATAGCTTTTTGGAATATGCTGGATTAAGTAAAGGTATCTGCAAAAAAGATATTATTTTGGGTCAATATAAAAATCGATCAGAATACTTAAACCATTTCAAAAATTTAAAAGAAAAAGAACAGATTAAAAATAATTTAATAGGAATACAAGATTTACTAATTGATGAAGATGATCAAATCTAAAAAGTTAAGAAGTAAGAAGGGTTCCCCTTCTTTGTTTAAATTGTGTTGTATAATATTATTTTAGACCTTTACAATTTGCTGCTGGGCTATATCCGGCAGCTCGGGCATCTTCTATGGAATTAAAAGTTATTAAATTTTGAGAAGAAATTTGTTTGGCCCCACCACACCAAGGATAATGATATTTGGTGCCATTTTTTGATGCCACTACTTGACCTGAAGAATCTGATGGCACAGAAACAGAATTATTTTTTTCGGTTTCCTTCTCAAGATAAGGAGTATTAATGAGGTTGTCTGTTGAGACTCCTTTCACCTCCCCTATTATACTTTCCGAAATAACTCTTACAGGAGGCCTTTTTTCTTGAAGTCCAGAAATTCTACCTAAAGAAAAAGCTATTATTGCTACCAAAATAATAATGACGGATATAAAATATTTACCGTCTAAAAAATCTAATATTTTCTCTTTCCAATTCTCTTTCAATCTTACTTCCTTATCATCTAAAATAACATATTCTTCTATTTTATCTTCTTCATTTTCTTTTTTTAGAAATTGGGTCATTGAAATTATTTGGTTGCATTTATCCAAAATATACGCTATACTTGAATATACAGTTTATTATAGCAAATTTAGCGATTAACTTATTATGGCACATAAAAAAGCGGCCGGAACAACAAAAAACGGGAGAGACTCTAACCCCAAATATTTAGGAGTTAAAC
>PCXM01000024.1:0-4192 GCA_002771075.1 Candidatus Zambryskibacteria bacterium CG10_big_fil_rev_8_21_14_0_10_34_34 | reverse complement strand
TAAACTTTCAGATGGAAGTGTCTGTAAAACAGGCTCTATTATAACACGCCAAAGAGGTTCTAATGTGCTTCCAGGAATAAATGTTGGCATAGGCAAAGACTATACTCTTTTTGCTCTCAAAGAAGGTAAAATAAAAATGGGTTCCAAAAGAAAAATCCACTTCGATGGCACTGTTATGAATAAAAAAGTAGCCCACGTTATATAACAAAAACAGAAGCTATTTTATTTTTGTGCTTCAACCACTAGAGTAAACCTACCTTTATTTTTACCGACTTCAGCTAGCACCAAATGCTCACCTACTTCTTTGATTGGTTTTTCTATAGAAAGATACTTTTCCTCAATTTCTATTTTGGTCTGTTCTTTTAGAGCATTTGAAACTTCAGTTAAATGCACTTGTTCAAACAAATGACCTTTTTCATTAGCTTTCTTTTTTAAAGTAACCGCTATCTCCTTCAACATCTCTAACTGTTTTTCCGCCAATTTTTCCTGAACTTCTTTTTCGGCATCCACAGTTAATTTCAAAATTTCTGCTTTCTTGATAGCTTCCGGACTTGCAAATTCGACCAGTTTTTTGGGTATTAAAAAATTATTAGCATATCCATCAGATATCTCCTTTATCTCATATTTTCTACCCACCCCTTTTATATTTTCTTTTAATATTACTTTCATATTTTAAAGGTTATCAAAAATAGACCGAAAAAACAATCGTGGAGAAAACATCCACAGCAAAACGAGAACAAGTGAGTGGAATGATTATTTTTTCGGTTATTAATTGACTAGATAATCAACTGCTGCTTGCAATTGAGGGTCAGCGCCATTTTTAGTATTTTCTTCGGTTAATTTAACTTCAATATCAGGAATAAGACTATTGTTTGAGATAGAATTTCCAAGTGGGGTTAGCCAATGAGCTACCGTCACCTTGAGAGAAGTTTCCGATGTGATAGGGACTAGTTCTTGGACCGAACCTTTACCAAAAGTTTTATTACCAATCAAAATAGCTTTATTATATTCTCTTAGGGCCCCAGCCAATATTTCAGAAGCCGAAGCCGAGCCCTCGTTCACTAAAATAGCAAACTTTAATTTATCTGTAAAAATATCATAACCTTTACTTCTATAAATTCTGGAATCTCTTTTTTCTCCAAAATCTTCAGTTACTACTACTTTACCAGTTGGCAAAAACCAGCTAGCCATATCAAGAGCCGCTTCCAAATAACCACCCGGATTATTGCGTAAATCCAAAATCAATTTATCAGAACCTGATTCTATAAATTCTCTCAAAGCAGAACGGAAAAGATTTGGAGAGGTAGCCGAAAAACTATAAAGCTCTATGACAAAAATATTATTTGGCAAAAGTTTGGTATTGATAGTTGGTATATTTATGTTAGCCCTAACCAATGTTTTAACTAATGGGTCTTTCATTCCTTTTCTAGCAAAAGTAACATCTACAGAAGTGCCGGGCTCCCCTCTTATTATTTTTACGGCTTCATCGGCTGACATATTTAAAGCAGAAATATCCCCAATCATAAGTATTTTATCCCCCGCCAAAACACCTGCTTTATCCGCAGGAGTCCCCTTAAGAGGAGCTACCACAGTCAAAATACCATCTTGGATAGCTATCTCCATTCCCACCCCGCCAAAAGAACCACTGATTTCTTCTTCAAAAACTTTAGATTCCACTGGAGGAAAAAAGACAGTGTAAGGGTCGCCATAAGAACTAGCCAAACCTTCAATAGAACCCCAGAGTTTTTCAGTATTTTCAGGAACAGTGGTGGAAGATGCTTGAGAAAATTTTTCATCAAGAATTTCCCAAACTTTCCAAAACGGAGCCATATCAACATTATCTGTGCTAGAAGCATTCAAAAAATAAGCTGGGATATTTTCTTTAGATTCTTTTTTTCCAGCATAAAATCCAGTAGTAAACAAAACTACAGCAATTAATATTGATATTAAAATTTGTGTATATCTTTCGTTATTCATTTTCTGTTATAATAATATAACATAATTTAAACATCATAAAAATGCTTACCACTCATTCATTTATGAATCAAATATGGACTGACCTAAATTCTCCCACCAAAGAAGAGGTAGATTCTTTAGTTTTAACTCATAAAATAGACCCCCTCATCGCCAAAGATTTACTTTCCCCGACTCCTTCTCAATACATTAAAGATAAAGATAATTTTATTTATACAGTTTTACATATACCAAACTTCAGACATTCTCATTCTGAAAACGGTCCTCAAGAAGTAGATTTTATAATATCAAAAGATAGTCTAATAACCGCAAGATATGATTCTATCGACGCTCTTCATTATTTTGCCAAACAAATTGAAGTAAATGAAATATTAAATAAGAGTGAAAATTCTAATGTCTTTTTTAGTATGATGAAAGAAATATATAAGGGACTGGAAAATGAACTCGCTTATACAGAAGATTGGATGAAACAAATAGAAGAAAAAATATTTAAAGGTCAAGAAAAAGAGATGGTTTTTGCTATTTCAAATGTTGGTAGAAATCTTTTAAACTTTAGAAAAACAATAGATTCTCATGGAAATGTTTTTGAATTTCTTAGAGATGTCGGCACCGAAAAATTTGGTCAAGACTTTGGTAAGCAAGCCAAAACATTAATAGCAGAATGGCGACAAATAATGAGAGTGATAAACAATCAAATAGAATTAATAACCGAATTGCGAGAAACCAACAACTCAATGCTTTCAAGCAAACAAAACGAGATAATGAAGATTTTTACTATTATGGCCTTCGTTACCTTCCCCTTATCTTTGATAGCTGGTATTTTTGGAATGACCACCAGATATATGCCAATCGTAGGTCAAGTTAACGATTTTTGGATAATTATATTTATTATGCTTACTATCAGTCTTGCTATGTTTGCTTATTTTAGGTATAAAAAGTGGATATAATATAAAATTTCTAATTATTCTAAATATTAGGTCAATTAGGACAATTAGTTTAATTTACAATGGAAATAAAACTATATAATACGTTAAGTAACCGCAAAGAGAAATTTGAATCGATTAGACCGGGAGTTGTAGCTATGTATAACTGTGGACCGACAGTTTATTTTTTCCCCCATATAGGCAATATGCGCTCTTATATATTAGCTGATATTTTACGCCGAACTATTGAATATAGTGGCTCTAAAGTCAAACAAGTCATAAATATAACTGATGTTGGACACCTAGTAAGCGATAGTGATGAAGGTGAAGACAAGATAGAAAAATCCGCCAAAAAAGAAGGTAAAACGGCTTTTGATATTGCTAGATTTTATGAAAACGCATATTACCAAGACTTAAAAGATTTAAATATAAAAAGTGATGACACCAAATTTCCTAGAGCCACCGAACACATAAAAGAACAAATAGAGATATTAAAAATCTTAGAAGAAAAGGGTTTCGCTTATAAAACCTCTGATGGTCTATATTTTGATACCAGCAAATTTAAAGAGTATGGAAAACTTGGAAACATAAATATAAAAGAACAAAAAGAAGGGGCCAGAATAGAAACAAATATAGAAAAAAGAAATCATTCAGATTTTGCTTTATGGAAATATTCTCCGTCAGCTAGCGGAGGAGAAAAACGTCTTCAAGAATGGGAAAGCCCTTGGGGTGTCGGTTTCCCTGGTTGGCATATAGAATGTTCTGCAATGAGTCGCAAATATCTAAATCAACCTTTTGATATCCATACAGGTGGCATTGACCATATACCAGTGCATCATAACAACGAAATCGCTCAATCAGAATGTGCTTTTGGAGTGCCTTTGGCAAACTTTTGGCTTCACAATGAATTTATTACTGTAGAAGGAGAAAAAATGTCAAAATCACTTGGTAATATTTTTACGATTTCTGATTTAAAAAAGAGACAAATCCACCCTCTAGCTTTTAGACTTTGGCTTCTTTCTGGGCATTATCGCTCCCCTATGAATTTTACTTGGGATGCTGTTTTAGGAGCACATAAAACATTAGAAAAATTAATTTTTGAATTTGATAATTTATCAAAAGAAGATATAGACAAAGAGACAATTGAAAAATTTGAAAGTTTTTTAGGTAATGATTTAGATACCCCAAAAGCTTTAGCCCTATTGCATAACGCTTTTAATTTAAAAAAGAGTAAAAAAACAATACAAGAAATGGACAAAATTTTGGGACTTAATTTTTCTTTTCTTTCAAAAAAA
>PCXM01000011.1:2057-6196 GCA_002771075.1 Candidatus Zambryskibacteria bacterium CG10_big_fil_rev_8_21_14_0_10_34_34 | reverse complement strand
TTGCAAGAGAATCCAAATGTAAAATTGACTAATGACAAAGTGGCAGAGATTTTGGCAACTAAACCAAAAGTAGAAGCGATTAACGAGATACCCGAACCTTCCGAATCTGAAGCACCAGTAGAACCATCTCCAATTTTAAAAACTCCAACTGAAGTAGAACCAATCAAGTCTAATATTCCAGAAACTTTGAAAAATCCTGTTATTGTTGAACCTATCAAATCCGATATTCCAGACAATTTAGAAACAAATTCTGATTCTGAACTTGAACATATAGCTGAACCACTACCTCCACCAGAACTTGGGGGAAGTAAAAATACCGTTAATAATGTAAGATCTATGACTTCTGATGTTAATAGTATTATTTCTGGAACTAAACTTGAAGCTCAAGTTGAAGAAGCTTTTAGAAATGAAATTAATGGAGTATATGGAAAATCTGGCTTTATGGGAATTGGTAAAGTGATTGGAGTAAATACTCCAGAATGGGGAAAAATGGCAAAATTTCCAGCAAATAATGTAGTAGAATATTATACAGGCGATTCAAATAGAGCTGAATTGCCAGAAGAGATTATTAATGAGTTGTCTAAATCCAAAAAACATAGCATTTTAATGAGGCAGGTAATTGGATTAATGGAACAAACAAATAATACTGTTAAGCCATATAATAATGAAAATATGGAACAATTTATAAAAAGATTAGGAACTTTTCTGATGAAAAATCCTATTTGACCTTAATGAGTGTAAGTCGTATAAAATAATAAAAAATATTAATAAATAAATTTCTAACAGGATGAATGAAGAATTTAAAATAAAAATAGTAAAAGATTTTGGACTTGAAAATATGGATTCTCGCGAACAAGAGCAAATGATTGAAAAAATAGGCAATATGCTTTTTGAGTCGGTGGTTGAGAGGGCGGTGGATATTATGGATGAAGATGCGATGAATGAGTTTGACCGGACTATTGATGATGCTGGTAATGATTATCAAAAAATCATCTCTTTTCTTAAGTCTAAAGTTCCCGATTTTGACAAAATAGTTTCCGAAGAACTCTCTCGCCTCAAACGCGCCACTTCTGGTATTTTTTCCTAGTGGCATTTTTGTATTGACTTCTTTTAAGAGTTTGTTAGTATATGATATATTGATAAATAAGCGACTTTCATTTTGTCGCAATTTTAAAAAATAATTAATAATAAATTTTAATCAAAAAATTATGGCAGTAGAAGTATTTGATCGTTCAAAATCACACATAAATGTGGGAACAGTTGGTCACGTTGACCACGGTAAGACCACCTTAACAGCCGCAATCCTTAAAGTTCTTGATATGAATAAAGCGGATGGTTATGGTTCTCGTATTGAAGAAATAGATAGTATTGACAATGCTCCAGAAGAAAAAGCTCGTGGTATAACCATCGCTTTGCATCATAGTGAATACTGGACTCCAGAAAGACACTATGCTCACATTGATGCACCGGGTCACGCCGATTATATTAAAAACATGATTACTGGCGCTGCTCAAATGGATGGCGCGGTGCTTGTGGTAGCGGCTACAGATGGAGTGATGCCTCAAACTAGAGAGCATATCCTTTTGGCCCGCCAAGTCGGTGTACCTAAGATAGTTGTCTTCCTAAACAAATGCGATATGGTGGCAGAACAAGATTTGATTGATTTGGTAGAAGAAGAAATTCGTGAACTTTTGACTAAAAATCAATATGACGGTGCTGCTACTCCTATCATCAGAGGTTCTGGTCTTAAAGCTTTAGAAGCTAATGATATGAGTGATGAATGGGCTCAAAAAGTTTTTGAATTAGTAAAAACTCTTGACTCTTATATTCCAATGCCTGTTCGTGAATTAGATAAACCATTTTTGATGCCGATTGAAGATATCTTCTCTATTGAAGGTAGGGGGACGGTAGTTACTGGAAAGATTGAAAGAGGTCAGGTAAAAGTGGGTGAAGAAATGGAAATAATCGGTCTTAAAGCAGCTCAAAAAACTACTATTACTGGTATTGAAATGTTTAACAAACAACTTCAAGAGGGTCAAGCTGGAGATAACGCTGGCATTTTGCTACGTGGTCTCAAAAAAGATGATGTTCACCGAGGTCAAGTTATTGCTAAGCCTGGAAGTGTTACCCCCCATACAGTTTTTGAATCAGAAGTTTACATCTTGAAAAAAGAAGAAGGAGGCAGACATACACCATTTTTCACTGGCTATAAACCACAATTCTATATTCGAACTACTGATGTTACCGGTGAAGTGACTTTAGCCGAAGGAGTAGAGATGGTTATGCCTGGGGACACCGTGACCTTTAAAGTTAAATTAACAGCGCCGGTTGCTTTGGAAGAAAAACAAAGATTTGCTATTCGTGAAGGGGGTAAGACAGTTGGTGCGGGTGTGGTAACTAAGATTGTCGCTTAACCCACTAATCCACGAATGTATACTGATATTGGAGAATTAATATTACTAAAATTAGTGAACATTCGTAATTAGTAGCTAAAAATATGAAAGAAAGTACATTAAAAAAAGATTCTACTTTGCCTAAAAAGACAGAGCTTCGCGGGACAAAGAAAAAAAGTTCTTCAAAAAAAGAAGAACCAATTTCCAAGTTGCGTATCAGAATGATGGCTTATGAATATAAAGTGCTTGATCTTTCGGTTAAGCAGATTATTGACACAGCTCTTCGTTATGATGCTACGATTGTTGGACCGATACCATTGCCAACTGGAATAAAAAAGTGGACTGTTAATCGCTCTCCTTTCGTTTATAAAGACGCTCGTGAACAATTTGAAATGAGAATTCATCGGAGAGTGATAGATATCATCAACCCTTCTCCAAAAATAATGGATTCTCTAACCAATCTTTCTTTGCCTTCAGGGGTAAATATAGATGTGAAGATTCTATAGTTTAAAAGTTAGAAAAACGCAAGTGCGTAAGTATCAAAAAACCACCCAAAGGTGATTTTTTGTTTTTTATTGTTATAAGTCTTGCAAATATCTTACTATTCTGTTAAGCTACCAAAAGCCAAACGGCGTTTTTCATTGCCTGCCAAAGCTTTAGCGAAGGGCGGTATTTAATTAAATGAAATTTACATTAGCTAAAAAAATAAATATGACCCAAATCTTTGGAGAAGATGGTAAAGCAAGAGCTGTTACTGTTTTGAAAATGGAACCTACGGTGGTTTCTCAAATTAAAACTAAAGAAAAAGATGGTTATAGCGCTGTTCAAATAGCTACTGGTTTTCGTAAAGAGAAAAATATTTCAAAACCTGTATTAGGTCATCTTAAAGATGTACCATTGCCAGAAGAAAGAAAAGACAGCTTCGCTACTCTTAAAGAGTTTAGATTGGAGGACGTATTTTCATTAAATAAAGGAGATAGTCTTATGATAGAAACATTTGATATTGGAGAAAGTGTAAATGTTGCCGCTATATCAAAGGGTAAAGGTTTTCAGGGTGTGGTTAAAAGGCACGGATTCCATGGTGGACCTCGAAGTCATGGACAAAAACATTCTGAAAGAGAACCCGGCTCTATTGGTGCTACGGGACCTCAAAGAGTTTTCAAGGGATTGAGAATGGCAGGTCGTATGGGCAATGATAGGACAGTAGTCAAGAATTTAAAAATTGTTGATATAGATAAGGAAAACAACATAATGTTAGTATCTGGCGCAGTCCCAGGCAGAAGAGGAACACTGGTTGAAATTCGTTCCACAAATTTAAAATAGAATTTTCAAAAAAATGGAAGCAGTAATATACAATCAAACAGGTAAAGAAACAGGAAAGATAAAACTTCCGGAGACAGTTTTTGGTTTGCCTTGGAATGAAGATTTGGTCCATCAAGTAGCTACTTCTATGATGGCTAATAAAAGAACTCCTATTGCTCATACCAAAACAAGAGGAGAAGTTTCTGGTACTGGCAAAAAACCATGGAGACAAAAAGGCACCGGTAGAGCTAGACACGGTTCTCGCAGAAGTCCTATATGGGTCGGGGGAGGAGTGACTCATGGTCCTAGAAATGATAAAGACTATTCAAAAAAGATAAATAAGAAGATGAAAGTCAAAGCTCTTTTCACCGTCCTTTCTCGTAAATTTAAAGATAGAGAAGTGTTTTTCTTAGATGATATTTTTCTAAAAGAACCAAAAACTAA
>PCXM01000011.1:1847-2027 GCA_002771075.1 Candidatus Zambryskibacteria bacterium CG10_big_fil_rev_8_21_14_0_10_34_34 | reverse complement strand
AATGTTAATACTTTGAAAAGTTTTGGTAATTTTGGTAATTTGGAGGTCGGAGATGTAAAAGATTTAAATGTTTTAGATTTATTGCAATATAGATATTTGATAGTAACTCAACCCGAAGAATCAATGAAAATCTTTTCTGTTAAGTTATCTTCTAAGGTTAAAGTTGCTCCTAAGGCTGAA
>PCXM01000011.1:0-1798 GCA_002771075.1 Candidatus Zambryskibacteria bacterium CG10_big_fil_rev_8_21_14_0_10_34_34 | reverse complement strand
ATATGATCCCGTTAGAAATCACGAAAATTAAAAATATGAAAAATGATATTATCAGATTAAATAAAATAGAAAATAACACCATAGAGTGTGTAATTTTCTATTTCTAACGGGATGACTACAAATTTAAAAGCAAAATACGCGAATATATTATTGAGGCCTCGCATTACTGAAAAGGGTAGTTATTTGGCAGAATCAAATGTCTATACTTTTGAAGTTGCTCCTTTAGCTACTAAGAAAGAAGTTTTTGAAGCAATCAAGATTTTTTATGAGGTCTCTCCTGTTAAAGTAAATATCGTAAAAAATCCAACTAAGAACGTTTTTGTTAAAGGTAAAAGAGGCACCAAAGCTGGTGTCAAAAAAGCTTATGTATATTTGAAAAAGGGGGATAAGATTGAATAAATTGTTCTAATTAATATAAAGAAATGTCAATAAAAAATTACAAACCAACATCAAAATCAAGGAGACATATGTCAATTGTCGCCTATAAAAATGTCTTAACTAAAGACAAGCCTTTAAAAGCTTTAACTTATGGTGTTAAGAGGTCTGTAGGACGAAATAATGCCGGTAGAATAACGGTGCGTCATAAAGGTGGTGGTCATAAAAGATTGTATAGAGATATTGATTTTAAATACAATAAACTAAATATTCCTTATAAAATAGCTTCTGTAGAATATGACCCAAATCGCACTGGCTTTATCGGCGTTGCTTCATATAAAGATGGTGAAAAAAGATATGTCCTTTTGCCTAAGGGTATTAAGGTTGGAGAAAAACTTCTAACGGGAGAAACGGCAGAAATAAAACAAGGAAATAGATTGCCTTTAAAGGGTATTCCGACAGGTACTTTTGTCTATAATGTAGAATTAAAACCTCTTGGAGGGGCCAAGATTGCTCGTTCGGCCGGTAATTTTGTTCAAGTTTTGGCTAAAGATGCTGGTTATGTTGATTTGAAAATGCCATCTAGCGAAGTGCGTAAAGTTAAAGAAAATTGTTGGGCTAGCATTGGGGCTGTTTCAAACGAAGAAAAAAGACTTGAAAACAAAGGTAAAGCAGGTAAAAGTAGATGGCTTGGTATTCGCCCAACTGTCAGAGGTACTGCCATGAACCCAGTTGATCATCCACATGGTGGCGGTGAAGGTAGACAGGGGAGAGGTAGAAGACGCGCCGTTTCTATTTGGGGCAAACCAACAGGTAAGGGTCAGAAATCAAGACGCGCTAAGAAATATTCTAATAAACTTATTGTCAGTAGAAGGAAAGTGGGTAAAAAAAGATAACCCACTAATTTACGAATACACATCAATTTTAACTAATAGAAAAAATGAATAAAATAATTTCACCGGTAAACATAAAAGAAAGAGAGGGTCTAGATATTAGATCTGGAGATACTATTCGTGTTACTCAAAAAATAATTGAAAAAGACAAAAAAACAGGTAAACCAAAAACAAGATTGCAAGATTTTGAAGGATTATGTTTGGCGGTAAAGCACGGTAAAGAAGCGGGTGGCACTTTTACTCTAAGAAAGGTGGCATCTGGAGTGGGTGTGGAAAGGATTTATCCGATTTATTCTCCGATGATAGAAAAGATAGAAATAACCAAACGTTCTAAAGTTCGTCGTTCTAAACTTTATTATATTCGTGACAAAGCGGCTAGAGAAATAAGACGTCAAATGAGAAATATAAGAAATGTGCCTGATGCACCAGAAATTGAAGAAGAAGTATCTCCAGTTGAAACTGATATAGTTGAAGAAATAAAGGAAGATGTTGCCTAGTCAAAAATGTCAAAGACGGTCTTTGACATTTTT
>PCXM01000008.1:1117-5329 GCA_002771075.1 Candidatus Zambryskibacteria bacterium CG10_big_fil_rev_8_21_14_0_10_34_34 | reverse complement strand
AAGATGATTTTAATCTAAAGAGGAGAGTTAAGCTGGGAGTATCAATTTGATGAAAATATTATTTGGAAATGGACTAAAAAATAATTTAAAATGGTGTGTAAATTTTGTAGATGAAGGTTATTTTTATTTGGTCGTTTTTGATTTTTTATGGTATTTATTTTGATAGAGTAGTTTTGATTGCGGGTGAATTTTTAGATTTTATGAGAAAAAAATAAAAATTTGTTTAATTTTATAAGTCTGCTTTTTGTCTGAAGTTGATTGTAATTTTTTATTAAGATTAAATACTACTCCTCTTCTAAATGTTTGACAGCTAATTTGCGAAGTTCATCTTTTTTCTTTTTAACAATGAAAATATCATTCTCAATCATTTCTAAGACTTTGTCAATATCTTCTAATTTATAAACTCGGTAGTTGTTAAAAGGGTGGCGGTGAGCTAGGAGCTTGCCGGACTTATCCCAATTTCTAAGAGTGAGCTTGGTTACTCCTAATATAGTGGAGGCCTCTTTTATAGTTATATATTGGTTCATTTTTTAAAATTTTATTAATAATTTAATACCTTACTAAAGATATATAAACATTACTACTAAAGTATACTGAAATATTAATGAATATGTAAGTTTAGTAATGTGGATAACTGAAAAAACTTTTTTAGGATAATTTTGTTAATTTTTAATTTGAAATTTTTAATTTTAATTTTAAAAAATATTGGCTTACTTAACTAATTCTGTTTATATCTAATAATTTGATAGGGTTAAATTTGGACTAAATTATTCTCAATTTGTATTAAAAATTATTTGAAAATTAGAAATTAAAAATTATAGTTTTTTTTAAAATTATCCACATAAATTTTGTTACATCTCGGTTGCCGAGATAGTATAATATATTATGTGAATAAGACTATTTATTTAAAAGGTAAGAAATACATCTCGGCAAGAAGAGCTACAGAAATTACCGGATATACTAGCGACTATATTGGTCAACTTTGTAGAGCTAAAAAAATTCCAGCAAATTTAGTCGGTAGAAGCTGGTATGTTTTGGAAAGTGAAATTTTAAATTACAAGGATAAAAATCTACTTACTCATAAAAAAACTCTCAAAACTCGTAAATCAAAAAAAGAAGTCTCAAGTTTGAAGATACTAAAAACAGAAAAATCAAGTTTAAAAAACAAAAAAGAAGAAACGAAAATAGAGAAAAAATCTAAAGAAAAATCAGAGCCAAAATCTGAAATTATAGTAAGTGGAAAAGAGGCCTTATTTTCAAGAAAAAAGAGTTTGCAACTAAACATCTCGAGTATACGAGATGTCAAGAAAGTAAAACCTATATATAACAAAGATGAAAAAGGATTGATTGCGGGTATATCAAATATCCGAGATGTCAGGGGGATAAAACCTATATATCACAACGATGAAAAAGAATTATTTCCAATTCTGAAAAAAAAGCTTGATATGGAGGAGATTAAATATTCTGCCTTTGCCAATATAAAGAATGTAATAAAGGGGTCAAAACAGAAGTCTGGTTTTGAAAAATTTGCAATAAATGCCAGTATAGCTTCTTTGATTTTATTAACGATTGGGACCTTTGTTTTTGAAAGAGACAATATTGGAAAATTGTCTTCATTTAATTTGGGTGAAAATGCCAAAAAAGAAATATCTTTTTTGTATAGACCTTATACCGAAAAAACAAAAGTCGCTTTTACAAAATTTAAGACAGATTTATTTGATGTAAATAAAAATGGTAAAGGTCTTGCCGCCTCTGTATTTTCTGGAAATACTTGGGGCTTGGTTGGTGGTTGGATAAAGGATACGGCTTATGAAATGGTCAGACCGTGGATAGAAGAAAGAATTTTTTTGGTAGAGCAAAATTTTGACAAAACTTCACCTGTGTCTGGTTCTCAAACTACTCAAACTACCCAGCTTATAGCTAAGACTGTCTTTGTTGCTAATACTGATAAAGATTATGTTGATTTAAGAATAGGTGAAAAATTTGAAGAGCTCAAAAATTGGTTTTTAATTAGTCCTATTGCTCCTAATGTTAATCGTTACTATGTGACCAGACAAAATGACACCATAATAAATAATTTTGGTAATTCTATATCAAATGTGAGCGATGACCTTTCTGATTTTCAAACTTCAATCGCTACTTCTTTTTCAACTGGCGCTTTGACGGTTAGTGGAGCTGCCAATTTTACCGGCTCTACTACGGTCTCTGATTTGACGGCTACCGAATGGCTCTCTGTCGGCACCACTACTCGGCAAGACGCTCTAACTTTGGATGGGGCATTTTATATTGAAGCATCTTCTCCCGCTAATACCTATTCTCGTCTTTACAATACTTCTGGCGATTTGTATTGGAATGGTTCTATTATCGCTGGAGTGGCAGTAGGCAATTGGTCAACTGATGGCACCAATGTTTATAGGACTTCTGGTGCTGTCGGCATCGGCACTACCTCACCTTATGCAAAACTATCGGTTGTTGGTCCGGTAGTGGCCGAATACTTCCACGCCACATCAACTAACGCTACTTCTACCATAGCTGGAGGATTAAATATTGGAAATGGAGGATTGGTTTATGATTTTTCAACGGGGAGAGTGGGAGTGGCCACTACCTCACCTGCATTTGGCTTTGCGGTAGCTACTCACTGTGTGACGGGGGATACTAGATTGCGCAGAAGGAGACGGAAGAATAATTCAAAATCAGGAACAAAAACTAACCCCCCTAACCCCCCTTACCCTAAGGGGGAGACTGAAGAAAAATATATTTATGATGAAGTCCAAATTAAAGACATACAAGAAGGAGATGAAATACAATCTTTGGATGAACGCACGGGCAAACTAGTTTGGTCAAGAGTGAACAAACTAATGTATATGGGTGAGAAGGAGATTTACAAAATCACCACTGCCTCCGGCAAAACTATAAGGACCACCAGCGAGCATCCGTATTTGGTTTTACCGAAGGAGATTGTTAAACAAAAAGAAAAAGAATTAAAAACCTTTGCGTTTATTGATGCGTCAAATATATATTATGGCACCAAAGAAGCGGGCTGGAAAATTGATTTTACTAAATTGAAAAGTTATCTAGTTTCTCGATTTAGCGTCTCTAGGATTTTCTATTTTGGTGCTATAGATGAAAGTAAAGTTTCTGATGTTAAATTACAAAAAGAACTCATTTCTCTAGGTTATGAACTCATGTTAGTGACTCTAAAAAAGTTTAGAAATGGAAAGAAAAAAGCGGATACCGATTCTAAGATGACATTTGAAATGATGAAAATAAAAGATGAATATAATAAAGCAGTAGTACTCACCGGAGATGGTGATTTCTTCTGGGTACTTGATTACTTAAAAGGGATAAAGGAAAAGATATGGCTAATAGGTATGGCAGACAGAACTGCCAAAGAATTGACAAAATTATTTGGTCCATCTTTTATACATCTTGGCAATGTAAGGAATAGTATAGAGAAAACTGGAGAAAAGGAAACGGACGCTACGTTCGCGTCCGTTTCGGGTGTGCCTACATCCTATCAAAATACTCCTGTGTTTGTCAAGGATGGAGTGTGGACAAAGGTCAAGGGGATAAAAGAAGGGGATGAAATTGCGGTGGCGGATAGCTTGGCTGTTTCTCTAGAAAATAACCCCCTTAATCCTCATTACCTTAAGGGGGAGACCGGAACCAAAACAGGTAAAGCAGTTTGGGACAAAATAGTCAAAATAGAAAAACTGCCAGCGGAGAAAGTTTATGATATAGAAGTGGAAGGCACGCATAATTTTGTTGGCAACGACATTATCGCTCACAACACCTACTTGGGTGGTAACTTGACTGTAGAAGGTTCAACTCGTCTGGATTCTTCACTTACTCTCTCCTCACTCTCATCCGGCGGTTTGGCTGTGGGCGCGGGAGGGTTAATATATTCTGCCGCTACTACAACATTTGGTACAGGATATTCTACAACAACACAAAATTATCTAACTTTCTCCACCACCACTCAATCATTTAATGGATTAACCTTGGCTCAAAATATTGTGCCAACGGCTGGCGCTCTTACCTTCACTCCTAATGTCTCGGGCACCCTAGACAACAGCGGTCTCTCCAACTCTACCATTTCCGGTATTGCTCTTGGCTCAAACCTCGCCGACCTCACCGCTACCGATACAACTCTGACATTTTCTGGAAGTTACAACGGAGGCATCGCTAGAACAGTCGGTCTTAACTTAGCCA
>PCXM01000008.1:689-1080 GCA_002771075.1 Candidatus Zambryskibacteria bacterium CG10_big_fil_rev_8_21_14_0_10_34_34 | reverse complement strand
TATCAACGGTCAATCCTTTAACAATCTTCTTGGCTCGGGATTACAAAATACCGGCAATGCCTTAACTCTTGACGCTACAGGTGATTGGACAGGCACTCTGGATGGCTTTGATGGTTTTGGTTTTCCTTGGACAGTCAACTCTTGGGGCAACTCCACTTCAACAACTTTAGGCTTCCTTAATGGTTTTCTTTCTACCGCTTCATCTACTCAAATAGGAGACTTGCGTGTTCTCTCTGGTAATTTAGGTGTTGGCAGTTCTACTCCTTACGCTTCTTTATCTGTAACCAACACTGGCACAAATCCTAGCTTTCTTGTAGAAGATAGCGCCTCTCCCGATACTTCACCTTTTATCATAACAGCGACAGGCAACGTCGGCATCGGGACGACGAGT
>PCXM01000008.1:334-672 GCA_002771075.1 Candidatus Zambryskibacteria bacterium CG10_big_fil_rev_8_21_14_0_10_34_34 | reverse complement strand
GTCGGCATCGGGACGACGAGTCCGGAAGCGAAGTTAGATGTTTGGGGAAACGGTTTATTTGCAAGCGGAAAAATTAAACTGCATGACACCGGTGGGTTAGCAGCAAATGTTAGCAATCCGAAGGATTCAGGATATTTGGGAATTACAGCAGGAACAGCCTCTAACAAGGGTACAGTTATTTTAAGTAATGATGATGGCAGTACTTGGAATGTGAGTTTAAATACTTCGGGTGATTTGAATTTACCAGGGACAGGCGTATGGAAAAACTCAGGCAACGTCGGCATCGGGACGACGAGTCCATCGGCAAAGTTAAGCGTGAAAGGTGGTGGCACGACAAC
>PCXM01000008.1:0-291 GCA_002771075.1 Candidatus Zambryskibacteria bacterium CG10_big_fil_rev_8_21_14_0_10_34_34 | reverse complement strand
GGTTAGTAATAGCAGTGATGCGGAAAAGGTCACAGTATTAGATAACGGCAACGTCGGCATCGGGACGACGAGTCCCTTCGCATTGTTGAGCGTAGCGGGTAGCGGATTTTTCAACGGTAATCTCACCGCAGCGAACATCACGGCCACAGGAACACTGACTGTAGCGGGAGGAGTCTCTCTCACTTACGCAAGCACAACACAACTTTCAGTTTCCGACACAGCTTGGTTCCCTGGTTCTGGGATTTGGAATAGTAGTGGCAACGTCGGCATCGGGACGACGACGCCTAACAA
>PCXM01000036.1:5888-6030 GCA_002771075.1 Candidatus Zambryskibacteria bacterium CG10_big_fil_rev_8_21_14_0_10_34_34 | reverse complement strand
TCCAGAAAACCCACAAAATGACCCCCAATTTGACCGTTGGGAATATTCTGTCCGCATCTGGGCACAAAACAACGGACTTCACGAAGATAAGCCGTTTATGATTAATTAAATTACAAGATATACAGAATCTTTAAGGAAATTT
>PCXM01000036.1:1407-5864 GCA_002771075.1 Candidatus Zambryskibacteria bacterium CG10_big_fil_rev_8_21_14_0_10_34_34 | reverse complement strand
CAAAAAAACAAGTTGACATTTAAATTAGTGGGTATATACTGAAATTACATTTTACTTCCGCAAGGAAGTCCCGAGATTCCCCCGCAAGGGGGTTTCGTTTTTATACAAATGATAAATATAATTACTTTACTTTTTTAAAGTCATTAGTATTTAATTCACCAACATATCTGATAAATCTTTTACTACTGATTGATCTGATTTGTGACATATTTATAGTATTTTTCTCTCCTTCATTGTTTATAAAATCAACAATATATTTTCCTTTCTTAATATTACTTGAGATGGGAGCTATTAAAATACTAAGATTATTGAAAACCTTTATTACTACTGCCGGTCTTTCAAATTTATCATTCTTACCATTTGTTTCCACTCCAATATTCTGTCCCAAACTAACCCACCATATTCCTCTCGCTTTCGGATAAACTTCGCGTTCGGATAAATGGATTTTAATTTTTAGTTTTGTCCAAGATACGAATGTTTTTAATATGTTTTTAAGAATATCATCCATAAAATTGTAGAAAAAATTAAACAATCTTCAAAAATATTT
Organism: Candidatus Zambryskibacteria bacterium CG10_big_fil_rev_8_21_14_0_10_34_34; assembly: GCA_002771075.1. Classification (GTDB taxonomy): domain Bacteria; phylum Patescibacteriota; class Minisyncoccia; order Phycocordibacterales; family WO2-35-19; genus WO2-35-19. The sequence continues at coordinate 5,317 of PCXM01000036.1, read as the reverse complement.
TTGAGATTTTTAATTGATTTTCTATCTCGGTTTTATGCATAAAAATTTCATTACGGATTACAGGATTAGTTTTTATTTTTATTTGTTCCCCTTTTATCTCTATATTTTCTTTTTCTAATTCTATCTCTGTTTCTTTTTTTATAATTTCAATAATAACTGTTTGTTTGAGTATATTATCTCTATCTAGCTTCAGAAATTTTTCTAAAAAATTGGAAATATTAAACATTTTATCTATTCATCGGCATAACAATATAAAGAAAACTTTTATCCATTGATCCATTTATAGCTAATGGTTTACCAACACCACCAAAACTTAAAGTTAAACTATCAGAAGAGATGGATTGCATACAGTCTATTATATATTTATTATTAAAATTTAATTCTAAATTATCACCAAAAACTGTAGCAGAAATAGACTCTTTATATTCACCTATATCATTATTTTTTGCTTCTATATCTAAAGATTTATTTTTAATATCAACTTTTAGTTTAACTTGATTTAAAGAATCTGAAAAAATATTTGATGTTTTAATAGAATTTATTAAATCAGTTTTTAAAATATTAATGGTAGTAACATAATCTTTTGGTATTATTTGTTTATAATCAGGGAAAGTACCATCAATTAATCTAGATACTAAATACATTTCTTCAACAACAAAAGCTGCTTGATTTTTTTCAAAAACAATATCAATGTCTCCATTATAATCTTCAAATAATTTTATTATTTCTGAAACATTTTTATATGGAATAAGTATATTAGGAAAATCAACTTGAATTTTAGTATTTACTTTTTTTTCTGCCAATCTAAATGAATCAGTAGATACAAAAATTAAATGTTGATCTTTTTTATATATATAAACACTTGAAAGTTCTGGTTTAATATTTGAATTTGAAGCACTATACCAAACAGATTTAAAACCAGAAATCAACTCTAAACTATTTATTTTAATTGATTTTGAATTTTCTAATTTTGGAATACTAGGAAAATCCTCGTGGGGTAAACATTTTATAACTACTGAATTTTTATTTGAAGATATTTTAAGATTATTATCTTTGGTCTCAAATATTAAATTATCATCTTTAATAGAAGATAATACCCCTAACAATACATTAGCAGGGACAGCTACAATACCTTTTTCTATAGTTTTTACTTTCAACTCTATCTCTATACCAATATCTAAATTAGTGGCCTTTATAATAAGTTTATTATCTGAAGTGTTTAAATACACACAAGAAAGAACAGGTAAAGTTAAATGTTTATTAGCTAATTTTGATGTCTTTTGAATAGCGCTTTCTATTTTTGATTTGTTGCATTCTAACTTCATATTATTTTTTGTTTATATATAACTGTGGATTGGTGGATTTCTTTTAATAGTGTTTATTTAAAAGACTTTTTTAAACTTATATTCTTTATTAGATGTTTATAACTAAATTATAATTTAAACACTTTTTATTTTTTAACTTTTTTAATAACATTTAATTAACACCTAATTAACACCAAATTAACTTATTATTGACCTTATTTCTTGGATTTCTTTTAATAATAATAAATCATCTTTAATCTCTCTTTTTATCTTTTCACAGGAATGTATTACTGTGGTATGGTCTCTACCACCCAACTTTTCCCCTATTGATGGGTAAGAAATATTAAAATCTTCTCTTAAAATATACATTATTATTTGTCGTGGTTTAATAACTTCTTTTTTTCTTGTTTTTTCATAAATAATTTCTTCTTCTATTTTATAAAAATCAGCAATTATCTTAACAACCTCTTTATAAGAGAGTAATTTTTTTTGTTTAATACTATTTTTAACCAAATCTTTAATTTCATTTAAAGTTAAAGATTTGTTTTTATTTCCTGTTTGGCAAACTATTAAATTGATAACTCCTTCAAGGTCTCTAATATTTCCTTTTATTGAATTGGCCAAATAGTCAATAATTTCATCATCTAGAAAAAGGTTTATACTAGAACATTTTGATTTAATTATAGCCACTCTTGATTCTTGGTCTGGAGCAGGAATATCTACTACCATACCAGCGGCAAACCTAGATTTTAATCTATCCTCAAGACCTGTTACAAAATTTGGGTGTTTATCACAAGAGAAAATAATATGTTTATTGTTGTCTTTCATAATATTAAAAAGATGAAACAACTCTTCTTGAGTTTTTTCTTTACCGGAGAGAAATTGAACATCATCCATTATCAACACATCATATTTTCTATATTTCTCTTTAAATTGTTCTATTTTATTTATTTGGACAGAGCTCACATAATCATTAATAAATTTTTCAGAAGTAAAATAATATATTTTTTTTGAAGGGTCTGCTGTTTTAATAGCGTTTCCAATAGCTTGGATTAAATGAGTTTTACCATGACCAGAGTTTCCATATATAAAAAATGGATTATAAGCGATACCTAGATTACTCAATACCCCTTGAGCGGCAGCGTGAGCTAATTCATTAAAAGGTCCAACCACAAAAGATTCAAAAGTATATCTTGGGTTAAGATTGTCGTCTTTATTTATATAATATTCAGAAAGGGGTAATTCTCTGTTGATGGACATTATTTGAGTAGGGACGTATTGATTTTTTTGTTTACTCTCTTCTTTAATAACATATTCTAAAGCGTGGATTGATTCGGATGATTCTCTTAAATGTTTTAATATAAGAGTATGAAATTTTTTCAATAACCATTCTTGAACAAAAGTATTAGGAACACTTAAATAAATAACACCATTATCAAACCCAGAAATTTTAGTTTCCTTAAACCATGTTGTAAAATTTGCCTTAGAGACAGAGTTTTCTATTTCCGATAAGACATTATTCCACAATTCTTTGGTATCCATATTTCCTATTATATATATAAAAATTTTTTATGGAACTTGTATTTATTCTTAAAAATGTTTATAATCTGTGAATAGCCAGTTGATAAACTTTTTAAAAAAATATGTCAATTACATACCAACCAAAAAAGAGGAAAAGAGCCAAAAGTCACGGTTTTTTGAAACGCAGTAAGAGCGCTGGTGGTTTGAAGGTGCTTCAAAATCGCCGTAGAAAGGGCCGTAAAAATATCGCTGTCTAATTTAATGCTTCCTAAAAATAGAAGAATACCTAGAAAAATGTTTCCTTTTTTGTCTAATAAGGCAAAAATCTTTAAAAACAAACTTTTTTTACTAAAGTTTGTTTTTAAAGAGAGACCTTCTCGTTTCTGCTTCTCTATTTCTAAAAAAGTGGCTAGAAATGCTGTAACAAGGAATAAAATGAGGCGCGCTGGGTATAGGTTATTAAAAAAATACTTATCTGAAATAAAACCTGAAGTTATCGCCCTATTTTCTTATAGGGTTATACCTAAAGATGACGAAGAAATTATTAAAAATTTAGAATCTATACTTAAAGACTCAAAATTAACAAAATAAAATGATAGCTTTTTTTAAAACAATTGTTTATATTCCTCTTTATAATATTTTAATTCTTATTTTAAATATAAATTGGATTGATGCCGGTATTGCCACTGTTGTTTTGACCGTTTTAGTAAAACTATTCCTTTACCCCATTTCTAAGAAATCTACTATCGCCCAAATCAAAATGAAAGAGAAAGAAAGTGAACTCTCTTTAATTAAAGAAAAATACAAAGACAAACAAGACCAAGCAGTAAAAATAATGGAATTTTATAAAACTAATAATATTAATCCTTTTTCTAGTATTTTAACTGTTATTATCCAAATTCCTATTATATTTTCTCTTTATTATATATTTTTTAGGGCAGGATTGCCGGTTATTGATACCGAACTTTTATATTCTTTTGTAAAAGTCCCAACAAACGTTTCAATGAATTTTTTGGGTATTATTGATGTTTCTCAAAAAAGCATCTTTTTGGCCGCTTTAGCAGCTGTTACTACTTATTGGCAGA
>PCXM01000036.1:0-1399 GCA_002771075.1 Candidatus Zambryskibacteria bacterium CG10_big_fil_rev_8_21_14_0_10_34_34 | reverse complement strand
TTTGTAAAAATGATGACTAAACAAATGAAATACACTATGCCGTTTATAGTGTTTTTCATTTCTTGGAAAATATCTGGAGTAGTGGCTCTTTATTGGTTTGTTAGTAACTTAATGTCTGTCGCTCAAGATTTGTATATAAAAAAACAAATAGCCAAAACTTCTTAATTTTTACTCCTCTATTTTAATCATCCACAAATATCCATCAATTTTGTTACGGAAGATAAGATGAGTTTCGTCTGGTGATATATCAATATCTGTTATATCAATTTGTTCACCAGATTCTCGTGAAAGATTGGAGGTGGTGTAGTAAATACCATTATTTAAATCTATTTTTTCTATAATATCTTCAGTGAAAACAATTCCTTTATACCAAAGGTCTAAATATTTACCTTTTGGTATCTTAATAGGGATAGCACAATAAACTGTCTGGCTTTCTTTTTTGGTCCAAACACATTTTTCAGCTAAGGTGTTGGTATTTATTTTTTTTGAGCTTGCATCTTTATTATCAATTAAAAATAGATGCGGGATAGATTGTCCAGATGAAACTAGGGTTAAAGAATTATTAGAGTTTGAAATAGCAGAAAGACCTTTAAATCCTAGGCCTATTTTTGTAAGAGTTTTGTTTGAAACATTGAAAATGTAATTATAGCTTGTGTTTTCTGAACTCCCTTTGTTTTGCATTATTACTTCGTTTACGGTAGTCCACTGTGGTAGCCATTCGGTTAGAGGATGAGACATTACCAAACTGCTTCCTGTTCCATCGGGATTTGATATAAACCAATTTGAGGACCAATTTGCAGTGTAATAAAAAATTTTAGATCCATTGGGGCTTATAGAGATTTCCTTTATACCGGTGGGCAATTTGCTTATAGTGGTGTTAAATAATGTCATATTTTCACCAACAGATTCATTTTTGTTTAGTTTTACAAAATTAGTTTCTATAATTTCACTATCAGGTATCAATGTTTGAGCCAAAAAGCCAGAGGCATCTGGTAGCCAGTATGCTCTGATTATTTTAGGTATAGTAGTATTGGTTAATCTTTGGACGGCTAAAGAATCAGATTTGACCTCATAAACATTGCCAGTACCTTTTTCTACAAACCTCACTACGCTAGTGGTTCCGATGTTAAAAACGACGGCTCCTGCTACTGGCTCACTAGATATTTTTCTTAATTTTGGTACAGGTTGATTTGAATTGACGCTTGTTGGTGTGTCTATTATAGAAGTGCCTTCTTTTGTGTCAGTATCTTTGTTGGTGATACTTATATCTGTATTATCACTACTGCCAAATGGTAAAAATTCTCTAATTGAAAAACCTACCCTACTCTCTCCCTCTGTTTGGGGCTTTGAAGTAAAAATCAAAAACAAAGCTACTCCCACTATCACCAATATTCCTATT
>PCXM01000020.1 GCA_002771075.1 Candidatus Zambryskibacteria bacterium CG10_big_fil_rev_8_21_14_0_10_34_34 | reverse complement strand
ATATTTTAAAAAAAGTAAGAGAAACAGAGAGGCAGACCAAATTAAGTCGGAAAGCAAGATTAAAAAACATCAAAAATAGTATGACAGTTTTAGATTTTGCCCGAAGTCGGACTTCGGGCAAAAAAATGATGAATAATCGCATCGTGATAGTTTTAGACGATGTCTATACCACCGGTGCCTCTCTATCAGAAGCCCGCCGCGCCCTTATATCCTCTGGGGCTCGCCGAGTCATCGGACTTTTTATTGCACATTAAATTTCGATACCCAAAGTATTCTTGAAATTCCCGCTTGTCTTAAAATACGAGCCAATAAATCAACACTAATATCTCCTTCATGAGGGTTTGGAATAGTTATGGAAATATTATTTTTTACCATATAAGGATGCTTCCCTTCTTGAAATGGTCCGCTCCAACCAAAAATTCTCATTCTTCTTACAAACTTGATCCATAATATCGGACCTAATTTTGACATAAAATTAAACTTTTAGACGAACACTTGGCACCTTAAAATTTGGGATAGTAAGATTTTTCTTTAATCTCAAAATTAACCAACCTTCAATGGTATTAATCAGATTGTATCTGCATTCTTCAAGAGTTTTTCCGGTAGCCCAAACACCACGCAAATCTTTTATTTCCGCGTAAAATTTTTTTCCTCCATCTATCATTTCATACTTGGCTTTACCTAAGTAATTTTCAATATAATTTTGAATCATAGCTCTATTATAACACAAATTGAAAATAGAATATACTCTCTGTCTCCTCTCCAAAAATGGCCGTTGTTTCAAATTTTATTTTTCTGACCCAAGAAGAGTAATAGCCTCAATATTTAATTTAAATTCAAACGCCTGCCAAACTTTTAGTCAAAGTTAATCAGGCAGGATTTTATCCATATTTTCCAAACTTAAGTCTTCCCTCCCTTGAGCAGGGGAAAGGTTGGGTGGGGGTGAAAATTTGAAGATGACCATTTTGGAGCCCAACTCCGCTAAAGCTTCGCTGGGCAAGCAGGAGCATCTCAAAGGTCATCTTCAGGGGAAAAACTATTTTTTCTTAAATGGAAAGTCTAAAGCTTTGAAAAACTCTAGTGCTGAAGCTTTATCTTTTAAATTAGTGACCAAAGTAACGGCAAAACCAAAAACATCTTTAAGGTCTTCATCTGAAGTTTCAGAAAAAACAGTGTGTTCTTTAATGGCTAGAGTATAATTTCCCATATCATCTATAGCATTAAGAGAGATACCTCTGAAATCTTTGGTTCTAGGCAAAGCTATTTGAAAAAGTCGATCCAAAAAACTCCACATCTTTTCTCCTCTCAAAGTCACCTGCACTCCGACGATATCCCCCTCTCTTGATTTGAAAGACGCTACTGATTTTTTAGCTCCTCTTTTGATAACTTTTTGACCAGTGATTTTTGCCAACCTATCTATCACTACTTCTGATTTTTTTGGATCTTTAAAAGAACCGATACCAGAGGAGATAACTACCTTCTCAATCTTTGGAGCTTGCATAATATTAGTAAGCCTCAATTTTGGCTTAAGCTCTGTAAATGATTTTTTTACTTTTTCTTTAAACATTCAGGTTGATTAAAATAATTTGAAATTATTAAATTTTCTTTACATTTGACACATTTATAGGCGCCGCTTGTTCTATTATCTTGCCTTTTTCACCCTGTTTTTTTGGTTTTTGATGTAATTTCTTTTTATTTACATTTTCCACCAAAACAGCAAAATCTTTAGGAAAAGACCTCAAAACAGTTCCGGTTTTACCTTTATCTTTACCTGTAATTATTTTTACTTTATCTCCTTTTTTTATTTTCATGATTTTTATATTACTTCCGGCGCTAATGTTACGATGGCCTGCATTCCTAATTCAGCAATCTCTCTCGGAATTGGACCAAAAATCCTTCCTGCCTTAGGCACTATTTCACCCTTTTTTATATCTACCACAATAGCGGCATTTTCATCAAAACGAATATAAGAACCATCTTTCCTTCGCAATGGTGCTTTTTGTCTGACTATCAAACCTAAAATAATAGCTTTCTTTTTGATTTCTTTACGAGGTTCTGCTTTTTGAACAGAAAATTTCACCAATTCACCAATTCTAGCATATCTTTTTTTGGAACTACCCAACACTTTAAACACACGGCCCACTTTAGCGCCCGAATTGTCTGCTATTTTTATTATTGTTTGCGGTTGAATCATATTTTTTAATTTACTATTACAAAATGTTTATCTTTAGAAAGAGGACGGCACTCCATAATAGTGACTTCATCTCCAATTTTTTTGGTATTGCCGATATCATGAACTTTATATTTTTTACTTACTTTATGATATTTTTTGTATTTTTTATGTTTAACAAACCTGCTTACCAAAACAATACAAGTATCTTGCATTTTGTCTGACACTACTATTGCACTTAAAACTTTTTTGTTTATCTTTTTTGTCTCTATATTATTTTTTTCTTCTTTTTTATCCATAAGTTTTATATCATAGCATTTAAGACGGTCTTCATTCGAGCAATATCTTTTTTTAATGTCTTTTGTTCTTTAACATTTTTACTTTTACTTCCAGCTACACCAAATCTAACATTCATTAAAGAGATTATATTTTTATTTAAATCTTTTTCTAATTCGGCTTTGCTTTTTTTTGATATTTCTTTTTTCATACTCTGTAATTTAGTAATATTTATTCGTTAAAATGGTGATTTTAGACTCTAGATATAATTTTGGTTTTTATAGGCATTTTAGTACCTCCTTTGCGTAAGGCCTCTATAGCGATAGCTGGAGTAGCGGCACCATCAACTTCAAACATCACTTGTCCAGCTAAGACAGGGGCGCAGTAACCTTCCAAATCACCCTTACCTTTACCCATCTTTACTTCTGCTGGTTTTTTAGTAAAAGGCATATCGGGGAAAATACGAATCCAAACTCTACCTGTTTTACCGACACATTTGTTGATAGCTTTTCTGGCAGATTCAATCTGATTGGCCGTTATCCTAGCTGGAGCCATAGCTTTAAGGCCATGTGAGCCAAAGGAAACTCTAACACCACGAGTAGCTGACCCGACTTTGTTTGAGTTTTTACGCATAGTTTGCCATTTTCGATGTTTTACTTTTTTAGGAAATAACATAATATTTTATTAGTATGATTAGTGTGTATTAGTATGATTAGTGGGTTATTTTTCATCAAAAATTTCTCCTTTATAAATCCAAACTTTTATACCAATTTTACCGAGAGGCAAAAAAGCTTCATATAAAGCATAATCAATATCAGCCCTTAAAGTCTGAAGTGGGATCTGACCAATCTTTTTGCTTTCTACTCTAGACATTTTTGAACCTCCAAGCATGCCAGCAAGAGAAATTTTAATCCCTTTAACATCACGATTAGCAAAAGCTTTTTCAACCATACTTTTCATTACTCTTCTAAAAGGCATTCTTTTTTCGAGACCTTCAGCCACCATTTGAGCAACAATCATAGCGCTTGATTCTGGAGATTTCACTTCTTTCACATCTATTTTTAACTCTTCTTTAGAGTTTAATTTATTTCGACTCATAAAACGCAGAATATCATTTCTTAATTTAATCATTCCTTCTCCACTTCTACCAATGATAAGTCCAGGACGAGAAGTCTCAATAATAATTCTAAATATTTTGACACTTCTTTCAATTTCAACAGAGTTTACAAAAAGCCCTTTCAAACGTTTTTTTAAATAACTATAAATTAATACATCTCCTTTTAGATTTTCTTTATATTTGGCTTTGACACCAAACCAGCGTGATTTCCAATCACGGATGATACCTAATCTATGAGCGTATGGATGTACTGTGTGAGTCATAATAATTTAAAATATAAGATTATTTTTTCAATTCTTTAACTTCTGACTTAATTTTTTTAACAGATTTTTGTTTTTCAACTAAAACAATATTAATATGAGAAGTCCTCTTTCGGATAGAGTGAGCTGATCCATGAGAAACAGGTCTGCGTCGATACAATATGGCTCCACCATCAACGGTGATGGCCTTAATCCAAAGATTTTCTATATCTGCTCCTAAATTTTTTGCATTAGCAATAGCAGAATTTAAAAGTTTATGCAAAGGACCAGTAGCTCTCTTGGTTATGAAATCTAATCTTACTTTAGCTTCTTTAGTAGATTTACCCCTGATGCTATCTGCAACCAATCTTACTTTTCTAGGAGATTGTCTATAATTATTTAATTGTGCCGTTATTTCATTCATTTTTTATTTGTAAAATTTATGTGTATTCATAAATTAGTGGGTTATTTTTTTGAATCAGTTGACGCCTTGGCTGCTTTAGCCGCTCTTATTTCATCATCTTTCTTTTTAGCTTCAAGATCTTTCTGCATCTTACCACCATGTTTAACAAATTTGCGAGTCAAAGAAAATTCTCCAAGCTTATGTCCAACCATATCTTCAGTAACAAACACTTCAATATGGTCTCTACCGTTATGAACACCAAAAGTAAAACCGATCATTTCTGGAGCGATAGTGCAAGCTCTAGACCAAGTTTTAATAACCTCGGAATCTCCCGGTTTTTTGCCTTCTATTTTTTTAAGCACCCCTTCATCAACATA
>PCXM01000018.1:4683-6610 GCA_002771075.1 Candidatus Zambryskibacteria bacterium CG10_big_fil_rev_8_21_14_0_10_34_34 | reverse complement strand
TTTAGTTCTTGAATAGTTTTAGTAACAACCCAAATGCTATAATCAATACTTCCCTCAACGCTGACAAAAAAACCAACTTTAGGATTTTCTTTAATCGTTTTGACTATATCATTTTCAATCTCTGGTGTAGTGTTTTGAAGCTTGAGATTGAAACGTGTTCCGAAATATCCCAACTTGCCATGATTAACAAAGGTTTGATAACCTATGATAATTTTCTCATCTTCCATTCGCTTAATACGATACTTCAAAGTATCTTTGTTAATCTTGAGTTTTTTTGCTATGGTACTAAGTGGCTGTCGTGCATTGACATCCAGCTCGTACAGGATTTGCTTATCTATGTTATTTAAGCCCATTTTTAGATTAAAGAGTAATATTCTATTTAAATATTACTGTATTTTATTAAAATTTGATAATAAGTTTATTATATAAATTAGCACATTTACTTCATAGTGGTTAAAATGGATATTGAGAGATATAGTGGATTGGGAGCAAATGAGATAGAACACTATAGTACCACCCATGGCATTTATCTTGCAGGGAATGCACAAAAATGGCATCCCGTTCGTAGTGGCGAGTTTGCCGTCTATAAACTACATTCCCATAACGTAGTTGCTGTTTTGCATGAAACCTCCCATTTTTGGTAGAAAGGAGATAAGGCTTTCTTAATTGGAGAAGAAGGAGATATAGGAAGATTAGAGAGAGATATTATAGAAGATTTGGGAAAGAGATGTGAGTTATTTGGAAAAGAGAAAGAGAAATATCTGGAAGGACTATTTGAGAAGTGATTAAAATGCCCTATGCTATAACTATACCCGAAGAACTTGAAGAGAGAATAAGAACTGGCAAAATACCAGAAACAGAATTAGTGAGAGCTCTTGAACAATATGTTTCAAATCATCCATCACTTGCGGGAGTAATTGATTCTGAAAGAGCTGATAATGGAGAAAGAAAAACTCAACAAGAGTGGATTTCATTTTTCAATGAACAAGGCAAAGCTATGATTTCTGCTCCAGATGTTTATAGGGCTGCCAAGATTGGATCCGATGAATTAGTAAGAAAACTGAAGGAAGATTTTTCTCAATCAAGACCCTCAAACAAATATGATACAAGGATTGGCTTAGTAACAAGTACCAGAATTGTATATAATGCCCATAATCAAGAAGCAACAATAACTCATAACACGGGAAGTTCTATAGTTGAACCTCAGGAATATAAAGTAATGATTCCTCATTATTTTCATAAAAGAGAATACGAAGTTTTGCGGTCTGAGGGAGGTTTAGCTTTTTTACGGGCATTATTTGATACAAATGACAGGCCAGGGGTTATTGAAGAAGTTCTAATAAGATTAAGTGGAAAGTCAAGAGAAATGTTTGCAGGATATCCTGTGTGTGAAGGAACTAAGATATGGACACCGAAAGTAGATGGAGAATGGCTATCACAGTCAAGAGAGATAGTAAATGCTGGGAAAAAAGTTGGTAGAAATTATCAAGCCCCTGTTGAATTCAAATACAGGACAGATCATCATCTTGGATTCAGATATTATGGAGATTTAGAAATATTTGCATATTATGGCATTGGTTCTTATTGGGAGCCAAATGGTTTTTCCCGAGGAGTTGTTTATCCAGAATTAAAATTAGACAAATCTGTACACACCTCTAAAACTCTTAGTAAAGTTAAAAGGTTTTTTTCAGGTAGTTAGAATACGAGAGCCCCCCATTTTAGTTTTAGTATCGTTTTTGTTTTTGCCGTCATTGGTTTCATATTTCAGTTAAAGACAGCAACGCATTAAAGATTAAGATTTCCGATAGGATTGTTCTCATTTAGGTAACTTGAAAATTGGATTTAACGTCAGTTTTATGCGAAGTTCTTTAAGTTGCGAAGCAACATTAAAGAATTTGGGGGAGTAACGCAGGGGCTTTGATGCCCC
>PCXM01000018.1:0-4668 GCA_002771075.1 Candidatus Zambryskibacteria bacterium CG10_big_fil_rev_8_21_14_0_10_34_34 | reverse complement strand
GAGTAACGCAGGGGCTTTGATGCCCCGAGTAACGCACCCGCATAAAACTTGTTATACGTAGCGAACCTTTGATGGTGAGCGGAGTTTTTTATTTGTCGGGAATGTAGTTGGTATTGTAGTTTTTTTAATGAATCGTTATCAATAACTGCGAAGCAGAGTAAAAGTCCGTAGGATAGGGGGAATCGGGTTTTTATTACATGAATTTTTTTAAACTTCCTGTATTTATAGAATTTAATCTTTTATTTGCTATTTCAATATAATCTTTATTATTATCAATACAAATATAATCTCTTCCATATTTCTTTGCTACTACTGCTGTTGTGCCACTTCCTACAAAAGGATCTAAAATAACTTCATTCTCATTAGTACAGCCCAGAATTAATCGTTGGAGTACTTCTTCCGGTTTTTGTGATGGATGTTTACCATGTTTTCTTTCTTTAGTTGGTGTCATAGGAATATCCCAAAGATTCCTCATCTGTTTTCCGCCATTCATTCTTTTTAGAACACCATAATTGAATATCCAATTCTTTGCTTTTTTCTGAGAATTATTAGAAGCCCAGATAATATGTTCCGTACTTTCACACAGCATTCTCTGTGTAATATTTGGAAACGCATTTCTTTTGAACCAAACGATAGAGTTTATTAATTTTTTATCTGCTTCTTGAAGATAATTTCCAATTTTATAAATATTATGATAACTTCCAAAAATGATTATATTTCCATTTGGTTTGACAACACGAAAAACCTCAGATAACCATTTTTTTGTAAATTTTTCGTAATCTTTATCCGAAAAAGAATCCCACTTTTCTTCTATTTTATTAAAATTTTTGTTACTAGACCAATGGGTATCTGTCTTTAACCAGCCTATTTCTTTTTTATTATCATAACCAGAAATATTATAAGGCGGATCAGTAATACAATGGTCTACGGAGTTATCATCTAATTTTGATAATTCTGTTAAAACATCTCCAAATATTAACACTTCTTTTTTCATTATTATAGCTCTTTTTTCTTTACTTTATATATCTGATGTTAACTAAATGTTAATTATATTTAAATCTTTTGTTTACTTTCTGCTAATATTATGGATGATTTAGCATTAATCAACTGGTTACATGATGGTATTTATAGAATCAAGGCTTTGAAGATATTAAAATCTTCTCCTAATTTCCCAAAAAATGTAGCTAAATCATTAAAAATTCATAAATCTTCATTGAGTAGAATTCTTAATGACCTACATGAAAAAGGGCTAATAAATAAGGTTACATCTTCTTCTAGAACTATTACTTACGTGATTACACCAATTGGGGAGGAAATTCTTAATAAAATTGATAAGAAAAATGACACTAACTAAAGAGCAATTTAAGAAACTAAAAGCATTACTTGGAAAATTGAAAGAAATCCAAGATGTTTTCTACAAAAAATATGGCGTCAATGATATTTATTCAAATAGCAAAATATTTGAGATTTTAATTGCAAATGAATTAAATCATATTTTAATACCTGGACATTCTGGATCAAAAGATGCTAAAGATGAAGAAGGAGAAGAGTTTGAGTATAAACACTTTAAAGAAACTAGTGGAAATCATAGCTGGACATTTAATGATTATACTGATACAACCATTATAGGATTATCTAAAGTAAAAGGAGCAATATTTGCTCATATTGATGATACACAATTTCCTCCTAAGTTAGATTGGTATATTTTAGTAGATGGTAAACAATGTTCCAAATACTTGAAAAATAGAACTGAAGACCTCTTAGAGAGAAAACCAAAAGGGTTTGTAAATAAAAGAAAAATGATTAATTTTTCTGCATTGCAGTTAGAGAGAGATTTACATCTATCAAAAACTACTGTTGACGAGATAAATAAATCTGGCCGATATTACTTATGGTTAAAAGAGATTTTTGAAATCGCTCATCAAATAGAAGAGATTACTGGAATTACCCAGATATTAACAAGTAATAAATTCTGGGAATTATTGGTTTCTCTAAGATTAGGACATCAAGTATTATCTGAACAGGCAGGACATGATGCTATTGACAAAGCTGGAAATCTTTATGAATACAAAATATCCAAGAACCACTCTTGGAATTTTCAAGATATCTCTGATAATGTTCTTAAAAAATATGAAAAAGATAAGGCAATTATATTAGCTACAGTAAATAAAGAAGAAATGAAAATTTTGAATATTTTCTCAGCTGATTCATTAAGAGTAATTAACAGGTTAAGAGAAAAGCTTGATGAAAAAAGAGAAAGATATTCAGATAAAGGTGGTTTGAGAAGATTACAAGTTTCTCTTTCAAAAGGAGACTTAGAAAAGATTGAAGCTATTGAGTTAAAGATATAGTGTGGGGTTTTTCTGTCTGGTTTAATCTTTCTTCTGCCATTTGACAATATTCTTTATTTATTTCAAATCCAACAAAATTTCTACTGAGCTGTTTACAAGCAAGGGCGGTGGTGCCACTTCCCATAAATGGGTCTAAAACTAAATCACCCTCTTTTGTAGTTAATTCAATTAAATCTTTAATAAGACCTAAAGGTTTTTGTGTTGGATGAATCCTAGTTTTACCTTTAGGGGCTTGATATTTAATTATATTATGAGTACAATATCCTCCCCAATGTGCTCCGCCCCTCTTTCCCATAACAGCAGCTTCCCAAGCATTAAGAAATTTTGATTTTCCATTTAATGGAACTGGATCTGGTTTTTGCCATACTAAAACATCAATTGCAATAAAACCATTTTTTTCTAAAATATTCCATAAATTACCAATATCTTTTTTTGCACAAAAAGTTATAGCCCACCCTCTTACTTTCTTTAGTGCTTCTTCAAACCATTCATGGTTAAATTCATCCCATTTACCAAAATCAAAACTTAGTTTAGCAGTTGTTCCTAATCTTTGACCATCACAATTCAGTGTTCTGCTAATACCATAAGGGGGATCAGTAAGAAGAAGGTCAACACTATTATCTGGAATTTTTTTAAACCCAATTTTACAATCCAAATTATGAATTTTATTTAAGAAAATTTCTTCAAAACCATCTATTTTAATCCCCTCTTTTCCATCTACCATTTTAACTTAGAATGGGGGTAGATATATAAAATTTGCTAAAATTAGAATGGATTTTGGATGAGACTAGAGAATTATGATTACTTATATAATTCTCCTTTCTTAATTCCAAATGCAGTTATAAAAAATATCAATTGAACTAAAGTAGCTATCAAGTATATTGTTAAAAAGAGATTAAAATAGAATAAATATTTGTTGAAATATAGGTATTTAGAAATAAGAGATACAAAAAAAGTTAAGAGACTGATTATTGCAGTGTATTCAAAAGTAAAAATAATATTATCATAGATATTATACTTTTTTAGATAATGAACTAATTCTTTTTCCATCAAGGAAATAACTATTGCAAATCCAGCCAACACTAAAGTAGTTACAGTTATTGAAGCACCGATAATATCAGATAAGAAATTAGTTCTAATCTCCATTGGTAAAAGCTGTTCAAAGAAAGTAAATATACCCACTAGAGATATAACTAAAGAGATTATAAAATCGTAGGATTTAATAATCCGCCCTATTCCAAAATTTTTAACTCTTTGAATAAATTCATTCATTTTTGTTGAGTAAGTCTATGGTTTTACTGAGTAAATCAAGCAACTTGCTTTTCCATTCCGTCTCACTATTTGGCTTTGAAATAGTATCTTTTAGTTGCTTTTGTTTTGAATAGAAATGACGTTTTTTACCATCAGGAGAAGTATAATTTAAATGAAAACTGCCAAATCCTCTATTAGAGAGACTTAAAGCACTATTAAAGGTTGAACTTTCTTTATCTAAACCATCATCGTTTACAAAATCCATTGTAGCTCTTTTAGCATGAACGTCTCTTATTAAATTATCCATTTTTTTAAGATCTTCAGAATTATCTGGATTTGATGGTCTAAGTAAAAATCTAGCTTTTGTGACGGTGAATTTTCCAGTTAATATTTTATTGACCTCTAGTTTATTAGGTAAAATTGCAATTGCGATTTCTCTATTATTTAATTTCTTAAATGATTCTGTAAGTATGTGGGTCAATTCTTTATAACCAACTTCTGGTCTTTCTTCAAATAGAAAAAAGTGGTTCTTTTTATCAAATAATAAATGCGAAATAAAAACATCTTCATCATCACTTTTAATTTCCAGAAACGTCTTTTTTTTATTATCAAATTTAGTTTTCTGTCTAATTTTTCTAATTTTTCCTAATTTACAAAAGATAATCTCATTATCTTCTTTAATATCTCCAAAGTGCCACTCATAGTCAGAAATAATAGCTTCCGAAACATTATCTTCTTTAATTAGCTTTGAAAATAATTCAGTTAGTTTATCAGCAGATTTTTCACCATAATCCATAATTGTCTTTATTAGGCTTATCCTTGCATGGTATATGGTGGTTCTTCGTTTATTTAGCATGTTATTCAAATAGTATCTGTAATAATATAAATAGATTGTTGTTTTTTACCCGATTCCCCCAGTTTTAGATTCATTAAAAAAATTTGGGTCGTAGCGAAGCGGAGCCGTTTAGTTAAAGTTATATTCAGTTTCAATTGAATTCTTTTTGTTTTATCCGACTAAACGAAAGTACCAACGTTAAACATTCCCGACGTAGCCCGAAGCTTTTCC
>PCXM01000014.1 GCA_002771075.1 Candidatus Zambryskibacteria bacterium CG10_big_fil_rev_8_21_14_0_10_34_34 | reverse complement strand
TAAGCGTCTAATATAGTATTTTTAATAAAGATGTGTTTTAATTTAAACAATAAAATAAAATTAAATAATTTTTTAGGAGCTGTTAATTTAAGATTTCCTCAACTATTTTTTTAACCAACGCGCCGTCAGCTTCGCCTCTAGTTTCTTTAATAACCGCACCAATAAGTTGACCTATTTTAGTTTTATCTATTTCACCAATTTCTTCTTTTTTTTGCATCACAATATCGCGAATTTTTTCTTCAGACATTTGTGCAGGCAAAAATTCTTCTAATACTTTTAGTTCGGCCTCTTCATTTTTTGCCAAATCTTCTCGGTTGCCCTTTTTAAATTGTTCTACCGAATCCTTTCTTTGTTTAACCAATCTTCTGATAACGACAATAGCTTCTGTATCAGATAATTTATCTTTGGGGGTGCGTTTTAGAGCTACTGCCTCATTAGTAAAAGTAGCCAAAATACCACGCAAAGTGGTTAATCTCACTTGATCTTTGGCTCGCATCGCTTCAGGAATTTGGTTTTGTATTTTCTCGTGCATAATTTAATAATAGCATATCTAAAAAATTCCCAAAACACTGTTTTAGCGTTAAGTCATAAGGATAATACTTTCGAAACAGTGTTTTGGGAATTTTTTTCTGCTATAATCTCAATATGCAATCCCGTTAGAAGTCGCGGAAATCAGAAGGCGGGATAGTTATTAGTTAATTAATTTTAGTAAGAAATTGCAAGTAATAGTAATGTGATTTCCTACTTCTAACGGGATGCAAAATGCTTTATTTGGGGTAGTTATAATAGGAATTGTGGTAGTCATTTTTCTATTACTGCGTAAAAAAGAAGTTAAATCAGAAGATACTGGTTTAAAATTGCTTTTAGAGCAGATGAACAATCTCTCGCGAACGGTTGACCAAAAATTGGGTGAGTCTTCAAAGTTGATGCACGAATCTGTTCAATCTCAATTTGGTAATTCTCAAAAACTTATCAAAGAAATTACTGAAGAATTGACTCATGTCAAAGATACCGGCAGGAGGGTAGAGGGTTTTGCCGAGCAACTAAAATCTTTGCAAGATATTTTAAAAAATCCAAAACAAAGAGGTGTCTTGGGTGAATACTATTTGGAAACTCTTTTAAAAAATGTTTTGCCTCCCGGCAGTTATCAAATGCAATATCCTTTTCCAGATGGCACCATCGTTGATGCGGCTGTTTTTGTGAAAGACAAAGTGATCCCAGTGGACTCAAAATTTTCTCTTGAAAATTACAACCGTATGGCCGAGGCCAATGACCCAACCGAGAAAAAAAGATTGGCTAAAGTTTTTGAAGAAGATTTAAAAAAGAGAATAGTAGAGACCAGCAAATATATTCAGCCAGATAAAAAAACTACAGAGTTTGCTTTTATGTTTATTCCTCATGAAGCTATTTATTATGATCTTTTAGTCAATACAGTGGGAGCGGTTTCTGAAGACAGTGAAAATTTAATCCAGAGAGCAGCCGGAAAATATCATGTTATTATCGTTTCCCCTACTTCTTTTTTGGCTTATTTACAGACAGTCTTGCAGGGTCTTAAAGCTCTTCAAATAGAAGAGACGGCTAAAGATATAAGAAAAAGAGTTGAAGAGCTTGGTAAGCATCTCAAAGGTTATGAGGAGTATCACAGCAAACTTGGTAATGCTTTGAGCACTACAGTCAACCATTATAATAAAACTAATCAGTCATTTAAATTAATTGATAAGGATGTAATGAGGATTACAGGCGAAGCTCCAAATCTTGAAATAGAGTCTATAGAAAAACCAGAGATTGATAATTAATTTATTTATTACTGCTATAATTAAAAAGAAGATTGTTTTTTTGGTCTTCAAAATTTAACAAGAAAGGAGAAGACTTTTAGCCCCTCTTATGTGTTCACTCCCGCTCCTGATTATGGCAATCAGGAGCGGGGTGTTCAATTTGTTGCATATTTTTTCAAAATCCTGTAAAGTAGTGTCTGTATGCCTATAGTAAAAAAAGAGACAAAACCAATAAAAAAAGCCGAAAAAAAGGAAAAAATTTCAAAGGCTAAAAAGACTAAAATTCCTGCAGAAAAAGGCGGTTTTGCTGTGATAGAAGCAGGAGGTAAACAGTATCGAGTATTTGTGGGTGATGTTATAAAAATTGAAATAATAAAAGGCGAACACAAAGAAGGAGACCAAATAGTTTTTGATAAAGTTCTTCTAATAGACAATGGCAAAGATGTGACAGATATCGGCACTCCTTATATTGAAGGAGCAAAAGTAATCGGCACCCTTTCAGAAATTGGCAGAAATCATAAAGTTACAGTCATCAAATATAAACAAAAGAGTCGTTACCTAAAAAAGAATGGTCATCGTCAACCTTACTTCAAAATAAAAATAGACAAAATTTCTTAACTAAAATACCTCTAAACAAGAGGTGTTTTAATTAAGAAATTTTAATTATTAAATCAGATTTAATTATAAAATTATTAAAATTAGAATAAGACAACCTCACTATTAATTTCCACTATTCCACCACGGTCGTATCAAAATAATGTATAATGGATTTATGAAAAAAGAGAGTTTAGAGCAGAGAAGTAAAAAATCCAACATTAAAAGATTGATTTTACAATCTGTTGGTTTGGTGGGAATGGTTGGAGTAGCCGCAGTGGCTCCCAATGTGATTTGGGCCATGAAAAAAATTGGTCTAGTCCCACATTATCGACAAGAAGAATCTATAGAAATGTCCCGCAAAAATTTAATCAAAAGAGGATATCTTGAAATTAAAAATGGTAAAGTCAAGCTTACAAGAAAAGGCAGATTATATTTACTCAAACATACCGGGTACAAAAATATCAAAATAAAAAAACCAAAATGGGACCATAAGTGGAGAGTTTTAATTTTTGATATTCCTGAAAAGATCAGATTTACCAGAGATAATGTTAGGTTGGCTTTGTTGTCAATTGGATTTGTGCGACTGCAAGATAGTGTGTGGGTCTATCCTTACAATTGCGAAGATATCATCACTTTGTTAAAAGAAGATTTGGAAATAGGCAAAGATTTGCTTTATATGATTGTAGATACAATAGAGAACGATAAGGAATTAAAAAAACATTTTGGTTTGCGATAAATGTTAAAGATTTATGATAAAGAATAAATAATTGTGGCAAACTATTATTTTCAAAAAACTGCTGTCCCACTATTTTGATACGACCGTGGTAAAATAGTGGGAAGACGATTTGTAATATTTGTAATATTATTCATAGGAAAATTAATATTAATACAAAAAGAAATCTTTAAATTGAAAGAGGATAAGAAAAATTGCAATTAGATAAACTGTTACTAAAATTTGAATATGGTGACGAGATACAAAATTTAAAATGTTCAACACTCGGTGTTCAACATTGAAGTGACCTTCTTGGATGTTCCAAACAGTAGTGTAAAGGAAAATTGGCCAAGTAACTACCCAAACTGTCATACAATAAATACAAAGTGATCCGATATTATAAACACTTTGATAAAAGAACCACATTACAAAAATCATAGCGACTAAAGTTCCCAAATTTACTAAAAGCCAAAATGGTTTTTGTGCTCTATTTTCTCCTAACATTTTGTCTAAAATAGAAGAATTTGAAGCTCCAAAAATAAGTATTATGCCGATAGTCAATAATATACTAAAGGCCATAATTCCTAAAATAGAGTTAGGGAAACCAAAGACTGTATTTTGCCAAGTACTAGCCACAGAACTACAACTAATAAATGGGTTTATATTACAAGGAAGCTCTACATTTGGATTTTCTATAATTTTTATAAAATCTATTGTCAAAACAAAAGAAGCCAAAAGTCCTATAATACTACCAATTATTAAAATATATGGATATGATTTTTGAATGTTCATGATTATAAAAAAATTAAAAAATTCCTTTGAGCGTGCCTTGCGCAGGCTGACGAGCCGAGCAGAGCAAATTTTCAGCAGAAAATTATGTGTGCTAAGCGAAAAGGAGATTTTTTAGTTTTTTTAAATCTAACTCCTATTTCGCAAAGCATTCTTCATCGTCTCACTATCAGCATACTCTAATTCTGTACCCATTGAAAGTCCTTTGCCTAGATGAGTTACTTTTATTTTATTTTTTTCGGTGATTGGTTTTAAAAATTTTTCTACAAAGTCGCCTGTGTTTTCTCCTTCTGGATTCCAGTTTACTCCTAATATTATTTCTTTCAGTCCTTTTTTAATTTTTCTTTCAACAAAAATTTTTAATTCCTTTGCCCTAATTCTTTTTTCTGGTTCTTTTTCTAATATAGGTATTCCTCCACCAAGGACAAAATAAAACCCATTAAAGCTACCATTTTTTTCTACTGATTCCAAATCAATATCTCTCTGGACGACCATAAGAGTAAAATTATCTCTTGTTTGGTCAGCACATATCTTACATCTATAAAGAGAGTCCTTGTTGGTTTTGTTTTGGGATTCAAAAAATCGCATACAATCGGCGCATATAGTCACATCATCTTTAAGTTCGGAAATGTGTTTAGCCAATTCTCCCAATGAACCATTGCCTCGAGTCAATAAATAATAAACAAACCTTCGCGCCTGCCTCGGTCCAATCCCGGGAAAATTTGAAAATATTTGAATAAGTTTTTCTATAGGGTTCATTAAAATATATTCTACACTGACTCTATATAAAAGAAAACCGCAGGGCGCGTAGAGCGTCCTGCGGGAACTTATTTCAAATATCCTCAATTAAAACTCTCTAAACTCACTTTCTGCACCAGAAAATTGAGCTTTTTCTAAAGATAGAAAATTGGCTTTCTTTTCGTTGAAGAAAAGTTCTACTTTACCAGTAGCGCCATTGCGGTGCTTTTCAATCAAAATTTCTGCAATATTTGTTTTTTCGGCTTCATCTGTGTTTTTGGCTTTATCTTCACGGTGAATAAACATTACTACATCAGCATCTTGTTCAATAGAACCAGAGTCTCGCAGGTCAGAAAGTTTGGGCTTACCTCCTCTTTGTTCTATGGCACGCGAGAGTTGTGAGAGAGCCAAGACTGGCACCTCCAGTTCGCGAGCTAAGTTTTTAAGAGAGTGAGAGATTTCGGTTACTTGATTAACCATAGAGTCATAATTTTTGGTAGTCATCATTAGTTGTAAATAATCTACAATAATAAGTCCTAAACCTTTTTCTTTTTTTAATCTTCTGGCTACGGAGCGCATTTTTAAGATGTTATTACCCGGCTGGTCATCTATATAAATAGGAGCTTTAGAGAGGACATCTAAAGATTGACGAATAGAAGCAAAATCATTTTCAGTTACTGTCCTGCCGGTGCGAAGCTTCCAAGCGTCTACATTGGATTGAGAAGCCAACATCCTATCTACTAATTGTTGTGAGGACATTTCTAAAGAAAATATACCAACCGACACTTTATGTTGGACAGCCGCTTGGCGAGCGATATCAAGAGCCAAAGCGGTTTTTCCCACCGAAGGTCTAGCCGCCAAAATTATCAAATCTGATTTTTGAAAACCAGAAAGTTTTTCGTCCAACTCTTTAAAACCAGATGGCACTCCTCGTAAACCGTCTCCAGAGTTATGGAGTCTATCAAGTCTTTCCCAAGCTTCAGTTAATTCTTCTTTAAGTTCTACAAATTTATGAATACTTGCTATGTTGGTGACATCATAAATTTTCTTTTGGGCTTGGTCCAACAAAGTCTCCAATTCTTCTGCTTCATCATAACCTAAAGCTGATATAAAATCGGCTGCTCCTATCAAATTTCTGGCAATATGTTTTTTTTGGATTATTTCTGCATAGTAAGTTGCATTTGAAGCAGAGGGAACTGAATTGACCAATTCTCCTAAGTAACTATTGCCTCCAATTTCATCTAAAATGTTTTTTTCTTTCAATCTAGCGGAAACGGTCAATAAATCAGTAGGATTGCGTTTGGAAAAAAGTTCCATCATCGTCTCAAATATAAGACGATGTTTTTCGGAATAAAAAGAAGAGGCATGAGCTAAATCTGTAATTTCATATAGAACTTCTGAACGAAGCATAATGGAGCCAAGTAAAGCTTTTTCAGCTTCTATATTATTTGGAGGCACTCTTAGGTGAGTCTTTTTGTTGTGGTTCATATTTTAGATGATATCTTAATATTTAAACCTCTCCAAATTTTATTAAGAATAAACTGTGTTTAACTTGTGGATTTATGATAAAATATGGGCATGGCGTCGGTTTATACCCATCAAAATTCAAATGTCATTAAAACATATCTTTTGATGGGGATTTTTTTGGCAGTGACGGTGGGGTTGAGCTATTTCGTCTCTTTATATTATAGCTCTCCAATAATAATATATATTGCCATTGCTTTTAGTTTGTTTATGAATATAGCCAGTTATTGGTGGTCAGATAAAATAGTGCTTAAAATGTCAAAAGCTAAACCAGCCAAGAGAGAAGAATTTTTTGATTTTTATACAGTGGCAGAAAATCTCGCTATTGCCGCAGGGCTTCCTTTGCCAAAACTTTATGTGATTGATGACCCATCTCCAAACGCTTTTGCCACTGGGCGCAATAAAGAGCATGCGGTAATAGCTGTCACTACTGGACTTTTATCAAAACTTGAAAGGTCAGAACTAGAAGGAGTAGTGGCTCACGAACTTTCTCATATAGGAAATAGAGATATTTTGCTTATGAGTTCTGTAGTGGTATTGGTCGGGTTTATTTCTATTATATCTGATATGTTTTTGAGAGGAATGATTTTTGGCGGTAATAGAGATAATAATAGAAGTAATGTCGGAGGAGTGTTTGCTGTTGTTGGTATTATTTTTATTGTGCTATCACCTATTATCGCTACTTTGATAAAATTGGCCATTTCTCGCAGAAGAGAATTTTTGGCAGATGCATCAGGAGCTTTACTTACTCGTTATCCGGAAGGTTTGGCTAGCGCTCTTGAAAAAATTTCAGCATTTAATATACCAATGAAAAAAACAAGCACTGCTACCGCTCACCTTTTTATATCTAATCCTTTTGGAAGCACCAAATCTTCATTCTCAAATCTTTTTCAAACCCATCCACCGATAGAAGAGAGAATAAAGATTTTGAGAAATTATGGATAAACTTTGGCATACAAAATCAAGTGAAGATATTATAAAAGAGTTGAACTCTAGTGAGTATGGTATTTCTAATGAAGAAGCTCTTTTACGATTAAAAAAATATGGATTAAACAAATTGCCAGAATCAAAAGTCCCCAGTATTTTCGCTATTTTTTTTAGTCAATTTAAAAGTTCTCTTATTTATATACTTTTAGTGGCTGGCGTGGCCATATTTTTAATGGGAGAGAAGATAGATAGTTTAATGATTTTTGGTATTCTTGTTTTTAACGCTATAGTTGGAACAATCCAAGAAGGTAAAGCTCAAAATACTTTATTGGCTTTAAAAAAGTTTGTAGAGACCAAGGCGACAGTTTTGCGAGATGACAAAGAGATTATTATTCCAGATACAGAGATTATGCTTGGAGATATTTTAATATTACAAGAGGGAGAAAGAGTGCCTGCTGATGCTCGGATTATTCTTTCACACAGTTTAAAAATAGATGAAGCCACTTTGACGGGGGAGTCTGAACCAAAACATAAAATAAGCGAAGTGGAGCAAAATAGCGGTGAGGGAACTTTTCAATATAAAAATATTGTTTATAAAGGGACTACCATCGTAGCTGGTAATGGTCGGGCTATCGTTATTGCCACAGGACAAGAAACCATTATTGGATCGATTGCCAAAAATATTTCTGTTATTGATACAGAGATACCTCTTAAAAATAATATTAGATATCTTTCACGTTTGATTATTGTAGCTATTTCTTTAGTATCAATTTTGGTCTTTTTTATTGGGGTTATGACTGATAAACCAGTTAGAGAAATGTTTTTAATTGTTATTTCTTTAGCTGTTTCTGTAGTGCCAGAAGGACTACCTATTGTAGTAACTCTTATTTTAGCAGTAGGTGTTTGGAATATGGGCAAACGTAACGCTTTGGTTAAAAAGTTGCAGGCAGTTGAAGCATTGGGTCAAGCTCAAGTTATTGCTATTGATAAGACCGGCACTTTAACCAAAAATGAGCTGGTGATCCAACAGCTTTATGTGGGAGGCAAGATGTTTAAAATTGGAGGCGTTGGTTATGAACCCAAAGGCGAAATTCATTTTGATGATATTGTGGTTGATGCAGCCAATCATCCAGAGCTTTTGTTGGCTGGAAAAATAGGAGCTTTTTGCGCTAATGCTCGGGTAATGTATTCGGAAGAAAATAAACATTGGCAGGTTACGGGAGACCCGACCGAAGCGGCTATGTTGGTAGTTTCTCAAAAGCTTGGTTTTCATAAAGAAGATCTTGAGAGAGAATCTCCTATTGTCGGAGAGATTCCTTTTGATTATAAAACAAAATATCATACCGTCCTTCATCAAGTAGAAGACAAAAATTTTATGACAGTGGTTGGCGCTCCAGAAGTGGTCTTAGATTTATCAGATAAAATCTGGGTAGCTGGTAAACATAGAGAAATGACTAAAGGGGATAGGGAAAATTTGGAAGAAACTTTTTATAAAATGTCTAGCGATGGTTTGCGAATAGTCGCTTTTTCTATTGACCCAGATGCTGGTAAAACTCTTGATTCAGGAAAAATAAAAAATCTTATTTTTGTTGGATTTTTTGGAATGAAAGATGCTATCAGAAAAGAAGCATCACTTGCTATAAAAAAAGCAATGTCAGCTGGAGTCAGAGTAGTAATGATAACAGGCGATCATAGGATTACAGCTCAAGCTATCGCTAAAGAAGTTGGTATATGGTCCGATAATGATGAAGTTATTATTGGTAAAGAGGTTGAAGAATTTTCAGATATAGAACTTTCCAAAAAATTGGATGTGGTCTCTGTCTTTGCTCGAGTGAATCCAGAGCATAAAATGAGAATTATTGATGCTTACAGAGCCCGTGGTGAAGTGGTGGCTATGACTGGCGATGGAGTAAACGACGCACCTTCTTTAGTGGCAGCTGATTTGGGAGTAGCAATGGGTATTATGGGAACCGAAGTGGCTAAAGAAGCTGCTGATATTGTTCTTTTGGATGACAACTTAGAAAGTATTGTCTCCGCTATTGAAGAAGGAAGAAGTATTTATAAAACAATCAAAAAAGTTATTTTATATCTTTTTGCTGGAAGTTGGGGACAAATATTTGTAATAGTGGGGTCTCTTTCTTTGGGTTTTCCTATTCCTCTTTTGCCGGCGCATATCATCTGGCTTAATTTTGTGACTGACGGTTTTCTTGATGTTTCTTTAGCTATGGATCCAAAAGAAAAACACCTTCTTAGTGGCAAATTTGAAAAACCAAAAAAATATTTGATTGATAAATTGATGACCAAAAGAGTATTTTTGATGTCTTTAGTGACAGCTCTTGGCGCTTTGTATCTGTTTAGCACTTACTATGAAAATAATCTGGCTAAAGCTTGGACCATCTCTCTTACTGTTTTAGCGGTATTTCATTGGCTTAATGTTTGGAATTGTCGTTCAGAAGATAGGTCTATTTTTACTATGAATCCATTTTCTAATATGTATTTGGTTGGAGCTACAGTTTTAGTTATTTTTCTTCAAATGGCTGCCATCTATACTCCTCTAATGCAAAAAATATTGCGGACCGTGCCACTAGAACTTTCGGACTGGATAAGTATTATTCCGATCGCTCTCCTTATTGTTTTGGCTGAAGAAATCCGCAAAGTTTTTGCTAGGCATAAAAAATTAAAAATAGCAGTTTAGGTTTAAAACAATTAATCAGATTATGCGATATTTCTCAAAAAGATAAATAAATGTTAGATTTGATGTGATTGTAATATAAATTGCAATCCTGTTGTGAATGGAGGGTTCGCATAGCGGTCTAGTGCAGTCGCTTGGAAAGCGGCCGTGGGGAAACCCACCAAGAGTTCGAATCTCTTACCCTCCGCCTATAGTGTTTTTTATCGGACCTATGCCAAGGCCTGTATTTTAGATTATCCTTTTTCTTTTTAGAAGAAGTGATTAAAAAAGAAAAAGAACTGAAGCCATTAAAAGATTTATTGGGAAAAAATTGACTAAGTTCACTAACATATTGCACTCATTAAATATTTGGGCGCAAAATGAAAATTCATTGTAAATACACGGGAATCAAAGGATTTGAAATCAAGACTTGAACAGTATATAATAATGGTAGAGGAAAGAAGTTAAGCGAAGTCAACGGAGCATGAGTGGAGTTGACGAAGTTTAACCGCCTCCTCCAGATTACCGTGCTTGAACATTTATAAGTATTTAATAATAATATAAAATATGGAAAATTTTGAACTTAACGGACATTCACCTGAGACAACCGAGGAAGACATAAAAAATTTATTTAACCAGTTTAATCCCAGAGATCAATCGGATAGAGTCGTGCTTCTTATGAATATACCAAGTGATCGCCGTCCTTCCAACCTTTTGACAATTGCTGAGCGGGAAGAAGAGATTATAAGTTGGGCCAAAGACAATAATAGTCTCGAACAATTAGCCAAGACAATTAAAGGTATTATTGAGAAACAATATAAGTAGATATTTTGGAATTTTAAACCATTCCGGGTGAACTTGGCTAAGTTTAGAAACATATGAGACTTTAGTTTAATGATTTTTTATGCGTATTTTCAACAAATTTAAGAACACAAAGGACTTTATAAGTACTGGAGAAATTCCAACCGCTGTGTGAGTGTCCTTGTGGACATCAACACCGACAAACATTGTTCTCTGTTTTTGTTCTATTGTCATGTTAAATGCCGTGCACAGGAGGAAGCTCGTGCAATCCCTCATTGGTCTTTCTCCGATGTTCATCGGAGCGACAGGGTCGTGGATTGAAATGCGAACTTCCGCCTCTACACTCTACTGAATTTTTAAATTTTTTGCCCAAAGAAAGAAAAACAAAAACCCAGTAATTCTCTCATACTGGGTCTGAGGAGGAATGCGGGCGGGATTCTGAACTGCCATTTTTTCAAAATCGCCGACATTCAAGCCAACAAAGTTGGCACGCCACCTAGTTTATTCAGGCCTACTTTCGATCAACAAATTATTGTAATTCTTTCTTAACTCCTCAAGCTTGATTCTAACATCTTTTAGTTTTGTTTGCAGTTCGTCATAGTTCATTTCAATTCTCCCAAAACTTGAACCCAAAATCATATCGGAAACACTATACGCTTCACCTATAATATCTAGTCTCAACCCTGCTAATCGTTGTTTTGTTTCTTTATTTTGAATTTGTTTTTCCGCATTTTCGTCTGGAATAAAATTTGTAAATTCGCTGATTTTTGAATTATAAAATTCTACGATGGCTTTTATTCGTTCGGGAAAACGCAATAAAGGAATATCAACGAGATGATAAACTAATATTCCTCTTGATTGGTTATCAGCGAATAAACCTAAAGCGGATTTCAACTCCGATTCTATTTTTTTCAATAATGTACTTACTTCTTTTTGTTCATCTTCTGAAAACTCATCACTTAAGTATTCATAAAGTTCAGTACCAAAAAAGTCAGTGGCTCGGATAGAATCGGAGCCATCGCGGATACGAGCCAACAGCTCATCTTTAGCTCCTCCTAGTCCTTTTCTAACTCCTGCTTTTTGTTCATTCACGCCCTCCGCTAGTAGCGGGAACTCCTTTTTTGGTGGAACTATGCGACTTTCTATTCCCGTAAAATCTTGCAGTATGGAATCATTTATAAAATGTTGTCTTTCGTGCAGTATGGTTCTATTACTAAATCTATTTCTACTCAAGACAACATCAACTGTCATATTTGGGAAACGCATAGCTCTATGAAATAATCCCGCGCTTTCGTCTCGGTCTAATCCTTCAATAAATTTCAAATAATCATCATCGTTGAAAAAAGCCAATATAAAATATCCTTCCTTTCTCACTCCTTCAACTGGTTTTTTCGGACTTTCTCCAGTTCTTTGTCGGAATAATTCTGATCCCATTTCTGGTGGAGTGGGTTCTTTCCCTTCTTCTTTTAATTTTTCTTTCAATTCCAATTCCGCCCTTTGTGCTGTGATTTTTGAGTGAAAGTAACCGTCAACAGCTTCTTTTACGTATTCTGCTTTTCTTGTGAAGCCAGACGAAGACAAACTCTCTAAAATCGGCTCTAGGGCTTCATGAGCTTCTTTTTTAACTCTAATATTTTCTGGCGTTCGAGTTGTAGGATATTCATGTGACTGTTCTTCTTGTGCCAAGATTCGCTCAATTTTAAGAGCCGTCATTGCATTGCGATGTCTCATCTCCATAAGCTCAAGAAATCTATCCTTGCACTCCATAGAACTTTCTACTGGATTATTTTCTAATGTTGGTTCTTTTTCCATATTATTTACAATAATTCTTTTGGCGAAATGTTAAGTGCTTTAGCAATCTTTTGGATAATTAAAAGAGATGGGTTTCTCACTCCTCGTTCTAAACCGCTGATATATGTTCTATGAACTGCTAAAATTCTTGCCACATCACCTTGCGACAACTTCTTTTTTAGGCGTATTTCTCTAAGTCTTTTACCAAATTGTATAACTTCGCTTTTCATAGGTAATTTATCCACACTTGCAAGAATTTTAGCAAATGTTGTATGATTGGTCTATGGAGAGTAATTGCTCTATATCATTAAAAGGAATTAAATCTTCTGCGATTTATTTCGCGAAGCGAAATTTGAATGTCGGCGATTTTGAAAAAATGGCAGTTCAGAATCCCGCCCGCATTCCTCCCCAGACCTCTCCTGCGGGCGGAAAATCAGCCGAGACAGAGCGAATCCATTCCCCCAGAAAAATAGTTCGCCCCGCCGACTTGTCCGCCGTAGCTTTAGAGGAGGCGGAGTCCAAATTAGTTTTCAGAATTTTACTCAAAAAAAGTTCGAGCTTCGTCTAATACCCTCCGCCTATAGTTTTTTTATCGGACCTATGCCGAGGCCTATGTTTTAGATTATCCTTTTTCTTTTTAGAAGAAGTGAGTTTGCTACTACGGAAATGGAACTTGTGGCCATCGCTACCGAAGCAAAAATTGGGTTCAACAAAAGGCCAAATAATGGATAAAGCGCTCCCATAGCAACAGGAATCAAAATAACATTATAACCGAATGCCCAAACAAGATTGAGACGAATAGTTCTCATTGTTTTCTTTGATAATACGACAGCCGCGGCTACTGACCTCAAGTCTTTGTTAATAAGAGTAATGTCTGCGGCTTCAATAGCCACATCGGTCCCGCTTCCTATGGCTATACCTACATCTGCGGTTGCGAGCGCAGGAGCGTCGTTTATACCATCGCCAACCATAGCTACAACCTTACCCTCTGCCTGTATTTTTCTAACCTCTGCCTCTTTTTGATCTGGCAAGACTTCAGCAAGAATCCTATCAATTCCCAATATATGACCGATAGCATTGGCTGTCCTTTTGTTATCTCCAGTTATCATAGCAACTTCTATACCGAGTTTTTGTAAAGCTAATAGTCCTTCTTTGGCGCTCTCTTTGATAATATCCGCAACCGCTATGAGGCCAATGAGTTTATTATCAGCACCGATTATCATGACAGTTTTGCCGTTGTTTTCCATTTCGCTGATTTTGTCGCTTGCTGTGCCGATATTGATATTTTCTTTATCCATGAGTCGCTTGTTACCAAAAACAACTCTCTTACCATCCACAATTCCTTCAACTCCGTGACCAGGAATAGCTTGAAATTTTTCAACTTTAGACAAGACAAACTGCTTTTCTTCGGCGGCTTTGACTATAGCTTCAGCCAAAGAGTGTTCAGAACCTTTTTCAATTGATCCTGCAAGCTTCAACAATTCATCTTTGCTGATTGACCCGATAGGAATGATATCCGTGACTTCAGGTGTTCCTTTAGTTAGAGTTCCAGTCTTGTCAAAAATAATAGTTTTAATTTTGTGAGCAGTTTCTAAACTCTCGGCATCTTTAATCAGGATACCGTGTTCGGCTCCTTTGCCTGTACCAACCATAATAGCCGTCGGAGTAGCCAGTCCCATGGCGCAGGGACAAGCGATAATCAAAACTGCGACTGTGTTGAGAAGTGCGAACAAAAGAGATGGAGCAGGACCCCAGTTATACCAAACTGCAAAAGTAATGAAGGCAAGCATAAGCACAACTGGCACGAAATAAGAAGAAACTAAGTCAGCAAGTCTCTGTATCGGCGCTTTACTTCCTTGTGCTTCCTGCACCAATTTAATTATTTGAGCCAACATGGTTTCTCCTCCCACCTTGGTAGTTTTAAATGTGAAGGCCCCAGTTTTATTCATGGTTGCTCCAACTACCACATCTCCTCTTAGTTTATCAACGGGCATACTCTCACCCGTAACCATAGATTCATCGATTGACGATTCTCCGCTCTCAATAATGCCATCAACAGGAATCTTTTCTCCAGGTCGAACACGGATAATATCACCGATAATTACTTCGTTTATAGGAAAATCGATTTCTTTGCCGTCTCTGAATACTCTGGCAGTTTTGGCTTGCAGTCCAATCAATTTTTTAATGGCTTCAGATGTGCCAGCTTTGGCTTTTGCTTCAAAATAACGACCAAGCAAAATTAACCCGATAATAACGGTACTGGTATCGAAATACGGCATTGCTTCAATACCAATTTTTGCCACTAACTCTGGCAACACGGTTACAAAGGCGGAATATGCGAAAGCAACTGTCGTGCCAATAGCAACCAATGTATCCATGTTTGCCGTTCTGTGTTTGAGAGCCGAAATTGTAGCTTTATAGAAGCCGAATCCAGCCCAAAACTGAACGGGAGTAGCTAATATTAATTGAACCCAAAAATTCTGCAGAATCATTGGCGCCGTTTTCATAAGCCCAGGGAAGCCTCCCCACAAGATTAAACCGCCTAAAATCAAACTGAAAATTACTTTAAATTTTAATTTTTTGAGTTCTTGCTGTTTTTCTTTTTGCTCCTCGTCTTCTGTTTTTACTTCCTCATTAACCATGGCCTCATAGCCAACATTGGAAACGGCAGAAGAAAGTTTTTCATCGGTAACAACCGCAGGATCATATGTTACGGTTGCCTTTTCGGTGGACAGGTTTACGGTTGCTCCCGATACTCCTTCTACTTTTTTGAGCGAACGCTCAAGTATCATGACGCATGACGCGCAGTGCATACCTTTTATTGAAAAAATTTTTTTAGTTTGATTCATATTATTTTACGATTATCTTGCCGTGATACATATTCATGGCGCATGAGTAAGTAAATTTACCCGTCTTCTTTGGAGTTAATTCAATTGTGATTTTTTGATTGAGGGGCAGATATTTTTTTATTTTAAAATCACTCAAAATGACTTCTTCCAGACAACTATTGGAGTCTTTGCGAATAAAGTTTATTTTAGTGGTTCTGTTTTTAGGTATAGAGATTGCCTCTGGTGTATATCCTCCATCAACGACAATATCCACCGAATCGGAAACTTGAATTTCTTTTTCTTTTTTACCAAGGAAGAACCAGTACGTAAACGCTATACCTAAGATACTGGCGAGAGTAACGATTATTTTATCTAAGCTCATATATTTTTGTTGTTAATTTCTATTTTGTATTCACCCAAGCTTTCAACCTCTTGTTTGAATAGATTAAAGTCAAAATTCTCATTATGCTCAATAGCTGTCTCTCCAGTTTTGAAGTCTAGCTGACATAATTTTACTCTATTTATGTCTTTACTTACATCTTCAATCGGCAGTTTAGTAGAATTTCTTCTTTCATTTTTTTAACTCTTTTATATTCCGCAACCTGGTTGTTGAGCTTGTGATTGTTGTTGTTGAGGTGCTCCGCCTGCGTCAATTCCGCATCCGCTTCCTCCTCCGTTTTGTTGCGTAGGCCCCGTGACCTGCGACGATATGTTTCTAAAGCCAGAGGCGCTTGAATACTTGCTCCCAAGCATTTCTTGCGGATTAACATTCTTCCACTCGGTCCCTTGACTCTTCATATAAGTTGCCAAAGTCAAATAAGTGCTGGGAAACCAGTATGAATTTACAGCCAAAGCGGTCTTCCACATGTCTTGTTCGCTTACTCCTTGTGAGGCCATAAGTTCCAAAAGTCCCAACATTGCCATTCCATGATTACAATCTGGGAAGTGAGTTGAATTGCCACAACATGGTCTATAAATGCCCCTTGAAACTTTATCCACTAAAGCCTGCTGTTCGGGCGTTAAGTTGAAGTAACTGTGGTGGCTGTAGTGATCCATTACACTTCCTTTAGCTATGGACCATCCTCCTGTTGAAGCAAAACCCTTAGCTCCTCCATATTTGGGATCAACCATTTCGCCAGTATCCAAGATAGGATTTTTGCTCCCAAGTCCAAGAGCCCAAAGCAAGTTAAGTAAGTAGCCAGAATTTTCATTGGTTATTTTCAACTTTTCATTGTTAGTCCCAAAAAGAAGATTTTTATATTTTTCCGTAAAAGTTTCTCTTTGCTCGTAAATGGCTTTGAATTTATCTGCATCTATTACACCATCATCAACCAATTTTTTTCCAAGGTCTCCCCATATCACAGGCAGCTCTACTCCTTGAGAAGGCAAAACTATTGTTTCCAATTCCGATAACTGTTTTTTCTGCTCTGTGGCGACAAGGTTCGCTTTCTGCTCTGGCGTTGTCTTGAACTCCGAAGTATAAATCCATGCCGAAGCCAGAATAATGGAAGAAGCAAGGATGCTCAGAGTTAGAGAATGGTCTTTTTTATTACCCACTTCAAAAGCCATTTTTCCTTCAGAATTATCACTCGAATTATAATTTGCGTTGTTATATTTCATATTTTTACTCATCACAACAATTGGCGAGCTTGCTCACCAAATCCTCAAATTGAGAACTATTTTTCGCTGTGTTTTTTATTAATTGACCGCTTATTAATTTTAATTTGAGCGCCCAGAATACAGAGTAAACTTTATAAGCCTGAAGAAACTTGACTTTGGCTTCTTCTTTTTTGTTTTCCGATTGTAGTTTGTTTCCAACTTCAATGAGACGCATAGTGGCGGAGAGAAGGTGTTTGGATATGCACCACGTCTCTCCCTCGTGGTTAGGTATAAGTTCTTTCAGTAATTCTTTCCTAAGATTTCTAATTTCTTGCGAAGAATCAAAATATTCATTTTTTTTGGTTTTAACGCCTGTGAAGAAGAAGTGTTCTTCCAAGCTGATGAGATTCATTACGGCCAAACTCAAATCTTCGGCGGTTGAAAGGTCAACTCCAGCTTTTTCTTTGAGAGATTCTATTTTGACTAAGAACTCTTCAATTGTTGGTTTTTTTGTTTCCATAGATTTAGATGAAGAAAATTAAGATGCCAATAATAATCATAAGGAGACCTGCCCAAAATCTGAAGTCTTTTATGTTCATCTTTTTCCATTCCTGCACTTTATCCACAATTTTTTTATCTGCAGTTATCCAAAGCACTGCCACAAGTGGCACTATGAGAATTAAGTTGTAGAGAGTTAAGTAACCGAAACCACTAAAATATGTGACTTGGTCCCGCAAGAGTCCGATAACCATAAGGTACGGTCCACCCATGCAAGGGAATTGGCAGATGCCCACAAGGAGTCCCAATCCGAAAGCGGCTGGAAAAGATGCTTTTTCCATAAGTCTTGCCATTGCAGAGTTAGAAACATGCGGAATTTTCAATTTGAGAGGAAACTTAGGGAAGAACTTATTAAGAATGTTTATAACTCCAAACACAATAAGAAGAGTCGCTCCAAGTTTACCCATGAAGTGTGGTGTATTGAAGAGGTGCAAGATTTTGAGAATACCGAGTCCTATGAGGAGATACGCCACAAAAATTCCAGCGATATATGTTCCACCGATTTGTAAGATTTTCTTTCTGGTCATTTCTATACCAAACAGAAACGCTATTGTGATGAGGAGAATGGAGAACGAACATGGATGAACGCTATCAAGAAGCGCCGAGACAAGGACAAGTGGCAAAATCCAAACACCTTTATCGCTTAGGTTCCAAATGAATGAAGATGTTCCCGAACTATTCTTCAATATAACTATTCCGATAATGGCAATGGTTATAACAGCTAATGTTATTAATGTTTTTTTCATAGCTGTTATGGAGTTACCATTGCTTTTATTTCTAATTGGACTTTGCCTCCAGCCGTATCTGTCAGAATGAGAAATCTGTCAATTGGGCCAACACCGGCGGGACCGTGAGCATTGGGGTCATAGACAGCCCGCACAACACGACTCTCTCCTACTTTGATTGTTTCGTTAAGTGGCGGAACAAAGCCCATGCTGGGCATACCAAACGGGCCTTTGGTGCTACCATCAGGTTTTATGAAGTAGGCTTTGGTACACATGCACGAAGTCACTAGAGAAGGAATAACAATGTCATTATCTGTGTTATTTGTAACGGTAAAGTTTTTGGTGACCAGACCGTTTTTCATTGAGATTGTGCCGAAGTCATACAATTTTTCAGAAAATTCTAGATTGCTTATTGCACCTGTATCGGCTTCGACTGTATTTTGAGCTGATTTACCCCATATCATTAGGCCAATGATGCCTACAATTATGAGAGTGACGATAATAATTATTTTGTTCATGTAATTAATAAGAAGCTACTTTTAATAAAGAAGTAAACAAAAAGTCTCGCGGTTAGCGTTTGCCAAAAAGACCAACGCTTGGCAAACCTGCGAGACTACAGTATCGAACC
Organism: Candidatus Zambryskibacteria bacterium CG10_big_fil_rev_8_21_14_0_10_34_34; assembly: GCA_002771075.1. Classification (GTDB taxonomy): domain Bacteria; phylum Patescibacteriota; class Minisyncoccia; order Phycocordibacterales; family WO2-35-19; genus WO2-35-19. The sequence goes on along the minus strand of PCXM01000014.1, from coordinate 3,289 downwards.
GTATATTTTAGGATTGAGAATACCTTGAGAAAATGCTTCTCTTAAAAAATTGAAAAAGTTAGTTTGAGGATGCTGTTTTATGTAAAGCTTTAAGCGAGAAGCTATATGGTCATAAAATTCAAAAAGAGAATCCCGCCAGAATGCGACTATCAATATTGAAAGCAGTGCCAAAACAAGCAGACTTAACAAAGAAATATTTTGGGGGAGAGTTGTAAATGCACTTTTCCATGAGGAAATGTGTTCAGAAATACTCATTCCGCACACTTCCGTTTGGTCGAACAAACAACCGCTCATTTGAGTATCTTGTTTCATTTCACTCATGTGGTACATCAATCCAAAAGTCCCAAACCACAGGAAAGAAAACGCAATCAGCGCAAACGTTATTTTTATGAATTTTTTATTTGATGAAATAAATTCCATATGAATGAGACTATTTTACCATACTTTTAAAAAATCAAAAAGGAAAATATGACTGAAGTTTTTGGTAAAGAGCGTTTTCCCAGAAAAGGAATTTTTAGAACTAAAATACTTTAAGGAGACATTCAGGTAGCACTTGGACGAGTGAGAGATTTTATAGACAGCAGATTTATAGCTAAATATAACGAGCTTATTGAAAACGAAGAATTTAAAAATATTGTTAAAGAAATAACAAAAAATATCATTAAATTTAGCAAGAAAACTGGTTTTATGATTGATATTTTCGGAAGAGATAACATTACTATTTTTAAAAAAGAAGATGGCTCTTTGGACTACCAGTGGAGCCCTTTACTTTTTAACTTATTCTTAAATTTTTTATAAAATATATAAAGATAACTTTTATATTTATCGTAAAGCCAAAAAAGCATTAACATAATGAACAGCAATACCTCCAAAAGAAGGGTGGTCATCAAAAGCGTTGCTTATCTTTTTTAATTCGTTGTCAAAATATTTTTTAGAAGTGTTGTGAAAAGTGATATAAGGAGGAGGAAAGTCGCCAGTCTCTTGAGCAATGATAATTTTGGTATCATATTTACCTTTTTTGACTGTTTGCATTTCGTTGTTTGATACTTCTATGGAGCCATCATATCCTTCCGCAAAATTTCTATACGACATTATTATTATTGAACTACCTTCTTTTTTTTCTAAAATATTTAACAAATGTTTAAATGTGGACTCTTTTTTTCCATTGTAAGAAAACTTTGGTGTAAAGTTATCTTTTTCATCATAAAAATCAGGTATAACCACAGAAAAGTAAAGACTACTGTCTTTCAAAAAATATGCCGTTTTGTCTACCAACTCAACAAAATTTTTTAAAATAGTTTCTTTATTTTCTTCATAGTCATCTAAAAGATATGGCTCAATATCATATTGAAAACCGCGAAATTTGTTTTGATTGGTGGCATTAAAATTTTTTACATAATTAACGATAGCAAAACCTTTATAGACATTGTCTCCCTCTGCCCAATTACGCCAACCAGCTTCAGCATCTACCGCTATACCTTTATTGTTGGTGCGATTGATGAAATCTTTTAATTTGTTTGTAAATATATTTTTTTGTTTTTCTCTTTCAGCTCCCTTTTCCATTGTAAAAATGTCTAGATAGCTATCAATAGAGAGATATATGACATCTACTCCATTTGTTTTTGCATCAGAGAGAGTCTTTTCTACATAATCTGGAGTCATCTGCATAATAGGGGTCCATATCCAACTTCCATATTTTCTTTGGCTTTTTTCAGTTTTTTCTTTTTGTGATATTACTGATTTGAAAGATTTAAAGACGGCTGCTATTTGATGAGTAAAAAAATAATTTTTTTCTTTGGGGGGAGTATCAAAAACTATATTTTTAAATGTCGGGTTAGTTTCTATTGCTTTTGGAGTAATATGTTTGTCTGAATATAGAGAAATTTTTGTATCCATTGTATTTTGATGGGGGATATGACCATCCTTAAAAACAAAATTGATTAACACAACACTTAAAATGAGTCCTATTGCTATAACAATAAATTTCTTTCTATTTTTAATTAACTTTTTCTTTCGCATTTCTTTTATTATAACTCATTTCCAAAAAAGAGAAGGAAGTGTCAAAGGCGCCCTTTGACACTTTGAAGTGTGGTGTAATTTGAAATAGATAAAATTAGAATTTTGTGATAAATTATAAAAATGCGCGCTTAGCTCAGCTGGTTAGAGCGACTCATTGACGTTGAGTAGGTCGGGGATTCGAATTCCTCAGCGCGCACAAATGACGAAGTGATTTAGGTGCGGAAAAAAATTATTTGACAGCTGGAGTGGCATTGACACGGCCATAACCATAACTAGTGTCTTTACCGCGCTTGCCTAAATCTTTAGCTGTGCTGAACAAAGCATTTTCTACTTGGGATGAAGTGTAAGCACTGTGAGCTGATTTAATCAAAGCCACTACACCACTAACCATAGGGGTGGCCATACTAGTGCCACTCCAAGTTGCATAGCTATTATTTAATATACTTGAAAAAATGGAAACTCCCGGAGCAGAAATATCAACCGCGTTGCCTCGTCCAGAAAAGCTCGCCACTTTATCATATTTATTCACCGCTCCCACCGTTGTTGAATAACTGATACAACCCGGGATAGAAACTCCACTACTGCCACTATTGCCAGCCGCAACTGCTACTACCACACCTTTATCTTTTGCATATTTAATTGCTGTGGTAAGTTCGGGCAAAACATTATCGCAATAGCCATTTTTATAAGTATATGGACGAGAAGTGCCTAAACTCAAATTAATAACATCAACTTCAAAATCGTCAGCATTACCATAAATCCCATCTGGCCCGTCAATCACCCAATATATAGCAACCACCACATCGCTGAAAAAGCCAGCACCATCTTGGTCAAGCACTTTTCCTGCAATAATCCCAACATCAGGAGCCACTCCTTTAGCTTTTGGATTCACTCCGTCGGCAGTAATAATACCAGCTACATGACTACCGTGGCCGTTGTCATCAAAGGGGTCATTATCATTATTAACAAAATCCCATCCTTCCAAAAAACTGGAAATTAACTCTGGATGAAAGTAATTATAACCAGTATCCAACACGGCCACTTTTCTACTGTTGCCAGTGTTACCGGAAGCTTGAACAATATCGGCCCCAATTTGTTGAAGAGGACCAACACTGGCACTGGTTGTTTTGGACCTAGATATTCTCACCGCTCTATTTTTTTCATTATCTAAAGCAAATACCCGCACATCTTCATTGAGAGACAAATTCTCGGCTACTTCTTTTGGACACCTTAAAGCTCTTAAAGTTTTTACTTCCTTCAACACAACGCA
>PCXM01000032.1:5119-9852 GCA_002771075.1 Candidatus Zambryskibacteria bacterium CG10_big_fil_rev_8_21_14_0_10_34_34 | reverse complement strand
CTTACTGGTAAAATATGTTAGAATGTTTTTATGATTGCAGTTACGGAAAAAATAATTGATTTAACTAAAATTTGGTTTCAAGAACATGGACTCACTATATTGGTTATTTTGGTCGGTTCTTTTTTGGTTCAGAAATTTTTAAAAACTATTTTGGACAGGGTTATCAGGAAAGCTATCAAGCCGGATCATTTTTTAAGCAAAGAAGCCGAGAAAAAAAGAGAAGATACTTTGATACAAATTTTCCATAGCACTATTAAAATACTTATATGGATCGTAGTCCTTATGATGCTTTTGTCAGAAGCTGGTATAGATATAGGTCCTTTGATTGCAGCCGCTGGAGTGGCTGGTCTGGCTTTAGGTTTTGGCGCTCAATATCTTATCAGAGACGTTATTTCGGGATTGTTTATAATTCTTGAAAACCAATATAGAGTCGGTGATGTAGTCTGTTCTGATGGTACTTGTGGGTCAGTTGAAGATATAACTTTAAGAATGACAACTATGAGAGATTTAGATGGGACCGTCCATCATATACCACACGGAGAAATGAAAAAAATATCCAATCTTTCTAAAAATTATGCTCGAGTAAATTTAAATTTAGGTATTTCTTATAATTCAGATTTGGAAAAAGTGATTGAGGTAGTAAATAAAGTTGGCAATGATTTGGCCGAGGACCAAGATTGGAAAGATTTTATTATAAAACCACCCCAATTTTTGCGAGTAGATGATTTTGCTGATTCCGCGGTGATGATAAAAATACTTGGAGATACCAAACCTTTAAAACAATGGGAGGTTACAGGAGAGTTGCGTAAAAGATTAAAAATAGCTTTTGATAAAGAAGGTATTGAAATTCCATTCCCCCAGATGGTGGTGCATCAAAAAAGTAAAACAGACTCAAACTAAATCTAGTTGTTTTAAAAATATTTGAAGTTCTTCTCCTTCTATTTTCCTATATTCGCCACTTTTCAATTTATCAAGTCTTATGTTCATTATTCGTATTCTTTTGAGGTCGGCTACTTCTTGAAAAAGAGCTACACACATACGGCGTATTTGGTGTTTTTTACCTTCAGTTAAAATTATTTTAAATAGGCGGTCGTTTATAATTTCAATCTTACATTTGCCTGTTTTTTCTTTTTCTATTTTTACTCCCGCCTCTGCTTTTTCTTTAAAATTGTTTCGTAGTTTCTCTTTTGTTTTTACTAAATATTCTTTTTCGTGGAGATGTTTTGGTCCGAGCAGTCTTTCGGTGATACGGCCATCATTGGTAAGTATCATTAGTCCACCAGATTCTTTATCAAGTCTGCCGATGGGAAATATATCTTTAATAGCCACTTCGTGTTTTATTTCCTTTTCATTTTCATTGGCGGAATGAGTGATTATGCCTTTAGGTTTGTTGTAAGCAAAATAAATATAAGGTTTTTGTTTGCCACGAAAACGCACTTCTACTTTGTCTGTCTCTTTAACTTTGTCGCCAAGCACGGCCAGCTTGTTGTTTATAAAGACTTTTTTTTGAGAAATAAGTTCGTCAGCTCCTCTGCGAGTAGAGTGCTTATTGAGCGCCAAATATTTGTTGATTCTCATTGGGTATATCTGTTTTTCCATTAATGGAGAGTATAGCACTATATCGTTTGAAAAAAATAGCCAAAATAATAGTGTAGTTTGGTGATTTTGTGGTAGAGTTTTAGCTGTTATGGATCCCGTTAGAAGCCACGGAAATCAAAAGCGGGATTCTTTATAAATAGTTTAATTAAGTAGTAAATTGCAGTATTTAGTAATGTGATTTCCTGCTTCTAACGGGATGGAATTTAAGATAAAAAAAGATTTTGAGCCAGCTGGAGACCAGCCAGAGGCCATAAAAAAGCTCACACAAGGTTTAAAAAATGGTTTGAAGCACCAGACTCTTTTGGGTGTGACTGGTTCTGGGAAAACTTTTACAGTAGCAAACGTTATAGCCGAAATTCAAAAACCAACTCTAGTTATTGCTCACAACAAAACTTTAGCTGCTCAATTGGCTCAAGAGTATCGTGAGTTTTTTCCTGACAACGCAGTCCATTATTTTGTCTCTTACTATGATTATTATCAGCCAGAGGCGTATATGCCGATATCTGATACTTATATAGAGAAGGAAGCAATGATAAACGAAGAAATAGAGAGACTTCGTCACGCATCAACTCAAGCTCTTCTCACTCGAAAAGATGTCATCATCGTCGCTTCTGTATCTTGTATTTATGGACTTGGTTCACCGGTAGAATATGAAAAAGTAAATTTGAAAATAGAAAAAGGAAGAAAAATATCGCGAGCAGATTTTGTTCGCAAACTTATTAGTATCCATTTTGAACGAACAAATGCTGATTTATCTCCCGGACAATTTAGAGCTCTCGGCAATACACTTGAAATAATGCCTGTTTCAGAAAAAATTATTTTTAGAGTGGAAATAGAAGACGGAATAATTAAAAATATTTTAAAAATTGATGCAATCACTTGCGCTATTTTAGAAGATGTTAAAATTTTCTTTCTTTTTCCAGCTAAACACTTTATATCAAATAAAGAACAGAGTAAAAAAGCTTTTAAGACAATTAAAGCAGAGCTTGCGGTGCAGTTAAAAAAATTTGAAAAAGAAGGAAAGCTTTTAGAAGCTGAGAGACTAAAAAGACGAACTAGCTATGACTTGGCTCTTATCAAAGAGATGGGTTATTGCAATGGTATAGAAAATTATTCACGACATTTTTCTGGTAAAAAAGCAGGTGAAGCGCCTGATACTCTGCTTAGTTATTTTAGGAAAACCCCTCCCCAACCCCTCCCCTTATTAAGGGGAGGGGCAAGGGGTGAGGTGGTTCCCGACTTCTTGACAATAATTGATGAGTCTCATGTGACAGTGCCCCAAATCGGAGCGATGTATGCGGGGGACGCTTCTCGAAAACAGTCGCTCGTTGATTATGGTTTTAGATTGCCGAGTGCTAAAGACAATAGGCCACTGAAATTTGATGAGTTTGAAGAAAGAGTCGGGCAAGTGATTTATACATCTGCGACACCCAGTCATTATGAAGCAGAACATAGCGAACAAATAGTTGAACAAGTGATCCGTCCCACAGGACTTGTTGATCCGATGATTGAGGTGCGGCCTATTGTTGCCAAGTTGGGTAGTCCAAAAAGACATTCTCTCGAGCAACCGGGGTATTTTTCTGCTGAAAAATCCCCTCACTCTCCCGCCAGTCGCGGTCCGAGAGTTGCTCTCGAGAAGTCTTTCTTGGACTACCCAGGGCAAATCGCAGATTTTATAGATGAGGCGGAAAAGAATATAAAAGCTGGAGGGCGAGTGATAGCAACTACACTTACCAAAAAAATGGCTGAAGACCTATCAGAATATTTGAAGGAAAATGGGATAAAAGCAGAATACCTTCATAGTGATATCAAAACTATTGAAAGAATTGAAATTTTAACAAATTTAAGACGAGGAGATTTTGATGTGCTTGTCGGAGTAAATTTACTTAGAGAAGGATTGGATTTGCCTGAAGTAACTTTGATTGGTATTTTGGATGCAGATAAAGAAGGCTTCCTTAGAAGCGATACTTCTCTTATTCAGATTATTGGCAGAGCGGCGCGAAATGTAAAAGGCAAAGTTATTTTATATGCTGACAGAATGACTGGTTCTATGGAGAGAGCAATAGATGAAACTAATCGTCGCAGACAAAAGCAAATCGCTTATAACAAAAAACACAAAATCACTCCAAAAACTATTATCAAAAAAATTCAAGATATTACTGATCAGCTAAGGTCAGATCATGATAAAGCGGTTGGTGAGTTAACTAAAATAGATCTCGGTGGCATAGACCCTTCGACAAGCTCGGGGCGAGCGAAAATCAAAAAGCTCATTCGCTCGAAAGAAAAACAAATGGATGGAGTTGTCAAAATATTGGACTTTGAAACAGCCGCGCTTTTGCGTGATGAAATTTTGGAATTAGAAAAATTAAATATCACCCCCAAAACCCCCAAAACAAAAAACACCAAAAATCCCTGGGAACTATTGGCGTAGCGTATGCATTCCTATTTATTTTGTGTTATAATCATTTTGTAACTTACCTATGGGGCAATCCATAGGGGGGTTTGTATTTATATGAATCCCGTTAGAAATCGCAGAAATAAGTGGTAAAAACGGGATAAATCATAAAAATTATATAATTTCTTATTTCTAACAGGATGAAAAAAACAGGTTTACAAGAAGATAAAATTATAGTCCGAGGAGCAAGAACTCACAATCTAAAAAATATTACAGTGGAGATGCCTCGTAACAAAATGATTGTTTTTACAGGGCTTTCTGGAAGCGGAAAATCTTCTTTGGCATTTGATACTATTTTTGCTGAAGGTCAGAGGCGATATGTGGAGTCGCTTTCTAGTTATGCTCGGCAGTTTTTGCGTCAGATGCAAAAACCAGATGTAGATGAGATTGTAGGACTTTCGCCAGCTATTTCCATAGACCAAAAAAGTCGTTCAAATAATCCTCGTTCAACCGTTGCCACCATTACTGAAATTTATGATTACTTGCGTATACTTTATGCACGGATTGGTCATCCTCATTGTTTGGTTTGTGGAGATGAAATAAACAAACTTTCAAATGAAGAAATTAAAAACTTTGTCTTAGAAAAAATAAAAACTCAAAAGACAAAATTCAAAAAAAATATGTCAAGGTTGAACCTTGACATAGATAAAAAAAGTAAAAGCAAATTAGGTAAAGCGGT
>PCXM01000032.1:0-5108 GCA_002771075.1 Candidatus Zambryskibacteria bacterium CG10_big_fil_rev_8_21_14_0_10_34_34 | reverse complement strand
AGACATAATATTGACGTTTTGGTGGATAGTATAAGCTTTTTAGATTTTTTGGATGACCCAAAAAGCACTGAAGAGAGACTTTCAGAAGATTTAGAAAAAGCTTTGGAAGAATCTGATGGCTTGGTTAAGATAATGTTTAAAGATATGGTTGGTGAGGTTGCCAAGGGGAACCCTTTGGGGCAAGAGCATCTTAAGGGTTCCCCTTGGCAACCGGAAGAATTTTTTATGTCTAACAAACTTTCTTGCCCTAAAGATGGATACTCTTATCCAGAAGTGGAACCACGGCTTTTTTCCTTCAACTCGCCGTATGGTGCTTGTCCTGAATGTAATGGTTTGGGGACGGAGCATCTTTTTGGTAAAGATGTTTGCCAAGTCTGTCTTGGCGCTAGACTTCGTCCTGAAGCTTTAAAAGTATTGATTGGAGATAAAAATATTGTTGAATTAACGGCTATGTCTATCAAAGATGCCTATGACTTTTTTATTGAATTAAAACTTACCGAGAGAGAAAAAAATATTTCAAAGGTGGTAATAAAAGAGATAGAATCTAGATTAGAGTTTATGGTTAATGTAGGTATTGAATACCTTTCCTTAGATCGTAGAGCCAACACGCTCTCTGGTGGTGAAGCGCAACGCATTCGTTTGGCAAGTCAGCTTGGTTCGGGACTTGTCGGAGCTCTGTATGTTTTAGATGAGCCAACCATAGGTCTTCATTCTAGGGACAATGCTCGTTTGGTCAAAACTTTGCTTTCTTTGCGAGATCTTGGTAACACTATCATAGTGGTTGAGCATGATGAGGATACTATTTTTGCCTCTGACTATATTGTTGATATTGGTCCTAAGGCCGGTATTCATGGTGGTCATATTGTGGTATCTGGATATTTAGATGATTTGCTTACCGCTAAAGAAAATAAATCTGGCTCTGATACTTTGGATTATTTACGGGGAGATAAAGTAATTGAAATTCCAGAAAAAAGAAGAGAAAGTCCAAAAGGGGAGATACAAATAACTGGTGGTAATATCTTTAATATAAAAAATTTAAATGTAAAATTGCCCCTTGGAAAATTTATCACCATAACCGGTGTTTCTGGTTCGGGCAAATCTTCTTTTGTGTATGAAATTTTGCATAAAAATTTGCAGGCCCGTTTTGAACGCAAGTATCGCTCTGCTGAAATTTATAACTGTAAGTCCTTTACTGGGACCGAGTATTTGGGGCGGGCGATTTTAATTAATCAATCTCCGATTGGTCGAACTCCTCGTTCAAATCCAGCTACTTATACAGGAGCTTGGACATTTATTCGTGAACTTTTTGCCGAGACAGCAGAAGCTAGAGCCAAAGGTTGGAAGGCTAGTCGATTTTCTTTTAATGTTAAAGGTGGTCGTTGTGAGACTTGTCATGGTAATGGTGAAATAGAGGTGGAAATGCACTTTTTGCCGACTGTTTATGTGCCTTGCGATGTTTGTAATGGTAAAAGATTTATGAAAGAAACTTTGGAAGTTAAATACAAACATAAAAACATTTATGATATTTTGACGATGACAGTAGAAGAAGCTTTAAAATTTTTTGAAGATATCCCGGCTATTTATGATAGATTAAAATCTCTTGACGATGTTGGGCTTAGTTACTTGGAGCTTGGTCAATCAGCTACTACCCTCTCTGGCGGAGAAGCTCAAAGAGTCAAGATTTCTTCCGAGCTTTACAGGTCTCATTTACAAAAAACTATTTATCTGCTTGATGAACCGACTATCGGTCTCCATTATGAAGATGTAAAAAAACTGATTGAGATCTTGCAAAAATTGGTGAATAAAGGTAACACGGTGGTAGTCATAGAACATAATATGGATATTATAAAATCTTGTGATTATATTATTGATATTGGACCAGATGGAGGTAGTGGTGGTGGTAATATAGTAGCTAAAGGGACACCAGAAGAAATAGCTGATAATAGCAATTCTTATACTGCTAAATATTTGAGTAAATCTTTGAAACAATATAGAGGACATAAAAAATGAAAAAGCTAGAGATAAAGAAACAAATATCAAAATTACCGGAGGCGCCGGGGGTGTATATGTTTTTGCGTGGTAAAAATCCCATTTCGCTAAAGCTACGCGGGGCAAGAGTTTTGTATGTGGGTAAAGCTACAAGTTTGCGAGACCGAGTGAAAAGTTATTTCAATAAAAATATTGAAAGTACCAGAGGACCACTTATCACCAAAATGATAAGCGAGTTTGATGATATTAAATATATAAAAACAGATTCAGTTTTGGAAGCGCTGATTTTGGAAGCCAATCTTATTAAAAAGTATCAGCCCGAAGCCAATACAAAAGAAAAAGATAATAAAAGTTTTAATTATGTGGTTATAACAAATGAAGATTTCCCGAGAGTTTTAGTGATGCGATCGCGTGAGATTGAAAAACTTTTTAACGACTCAAAAAGTTTTTCTCAAAAAAATTTTTCGATTACAAAAACATTTGGGCCATTTCCAAACGGTTTACAACTTAAAGAAGCTATGAAAATAGTTCGCAAAATGTTTCCTTTTAGAGACAAATGTACTCCATTCCTTCTCCCATCTCCTTCACAAGGAGAGGGGCAGGGGGTGAGGTCAAAACCTTGTTTTAATCGCCAAATTGGTCTCTGTCCGGGAGTCTGCACCGGCGAGATTACTAAAGGGGAATACGCTAAAACTATTAAAAATATTACTTTGTTTTTTGAAAGCAATAAAGATAAACTCATCAAAAATTTGGAAAAACAAATGAAAGGTTTTGCCAAATCTAGAGAATTTGAAAAAGCTCAAAAAATTAAAAAAACTATTTTTACCTTAAATCATATTCAAGATATATCTCTCTTAAAAGATGATGTGTCAAGGTTGAACCTTGACACTAAATTTAGGATTGAATCTTATGACATAGCTCATCTGTCAGGAACAAATGTGGTGGGAGTGATGACTGTTATTGAAGATGGGGAAGTAAAAAAATCTGATTATCGAAAATTTTCCGCCAAAGGCGGACCCGCCTTTGGCGGAAAAACAGTCTTAGGTAATAGTGGTGTAATAAATGACACTGAAGCTCTTTTAGAAGTGCTTTCTCGAAGACTAACTCATAATGAATGGGCAAATCCTAATTTGATTGTAGTTGATGGGGGTAAAGCTCAAAAAAATATAATGGAAAAAGTTTTAGAGGAAAATAAAATAAATATTCCAGTGGTTTCGGTAGTTAAAGATGAAAAACATAAACCAATAAAAATATTAGGTATTGAAAAATTACAAGATTTAAAAATTGAAAAATTAGACCTGTCCCGCGGAGCTTTAGCGAAGTGGGAAAATCAAATTTTGCTTGCCAATGCTGAAGCCCACAGGTTTGCTATTGGATTTCATAAAAAACTTCGTGGCAAGATAGTCTAAGGGATTATTTTATAAAAGCTTTTTTTGTGTTAAATTTTAAGTATGAAATTGCTGAAAAATATCTTGGTTTCTTTGTTTTTAATTGGATCTTTTGGATATTTGGGCTATTTTTTTTATCAATATTCCATTAATCCTTGTGATAAAGGGTTAAAATACAGTATTGGTGTATTTGACAATCAGTTTAACGTTTCTAAAGAAGATTTCAAAAAATATGTATCCCAATCGGAAGTAGTTTGGGAAAAAGCTCTTGGTCGGGATATTTTTGTTTATGAACCGGAAGCTGATTTTAAAATAAACTTAATATATGACCAAAGACAGTTAGAAACAGTCCAAAAACAAAAAACTGAATTTGGACTTTCAGCCATAGAAGATGTTTTTAAAAAACTAGATGTTGATTTTGGCGTTTTTAAAGATAAATATAATGAAAGGGTTTATTTATATGAAAAAGATTTAAATTTATTTGAAAATAGAAAAGAATCTTATGAAAATGAAATCACTTTTTGGAATAGTAAAGGCGGTGCTCCAAAAGAAAAATTTGAAACTTTGGAAAAAGAGAGATTATATCTAAATACAGAAGCGACAAGACTAAATAAAGAATCTTCATCTATAAATATTTTAACTAGCGAGTTAAATAAACTTTTAAAAGAACGTAACATCAAAGCAACTGAATACAACAAAGTAGCTGAAAGTTATAACCAAAAATATAATTACAGTATTGAATTTAATCAGGCCGAATACACCGGCAAAGAGATAAATATTTACCAATTTAATAATAAAAAAGATTTGATACTTGCTTTGACTCACGAGTTTGGTCACGCATTAGGTATGGATCATGTAGAAAATGCCAAATCAATAATGTATTACATCACTGACACCGACACTGAAACATCTTTGGTATTATCTGCCGAAGATTTGGCGGAATTGAATAGAGTGTGTAAGATAAAATGAATTAAGAATTATGAAGAAGAACAGAAACAGTCTATTAGAAATTATTTGGTTTGTAGTCATTTTGTCGTTATTTATTTTTTCTTTAAAAATGATTAGAAATGGAGACCTTCCTCAAATAGTTTCTTCTTTTGGTATTTTGGCTCCCGTTATTTTGGTCGGACTAAAAGCTTCTACTCTTATTATTGCCCCACTTGGGGGCTCACCGCTTTATTTTTTGGCTGGAGCAATGTTTGGTAATTTGCAAGGATTTATACTTTGTTTTTTAGGAGATACTATTGGTTCGGCAGGTTGTTTTTTTATTAGCAGAAAATTTGGAGACAAAATAGTAAGGAAGCTCGCTGGCGATAAATTTTTTGTTCAAATAAAAAAATATGCCAATCTTTTAGGAGACACTAAATCTTTCATTAAAGCTCGTATAGCCGTTTTTAATATCCCAGAATTGTCAGCCTATGCGGCAGGATTAAGCCCAATCAGTTTTTTAAAATTTATGCTCATTCAAATGCCATTTTCTATTCCTGTTAGTTTTTTACTTGTGTTTTTTGGTTCTCAAATTGCAAATCTTTCTCTTAAATATTTTTTCTTATACCCCCTGATTTTAAGTTTTTTTGCTCTTGGAGGTTTTGTGGCTTTGTATAAAGATTACGAATCCAGTGAAGAATTTTTAAAGGATGAAAAAGCCAAAGAGATATGATATAAATCTATAGGAGATATAGGCCGGGGTAGTTCAGTGGTAGAACGCGTTCTTGGTAAGAACGAGGTCGA